>CAIJPI010000024.1 GCA_903822525.1 uncultured Bacteroidales bacterium
ATATCACTTTTCTGTGAGCGGTTTATTTCGGCTAACCTTTTGTTGAACTCATCCGAAATATTAATGTAGTTGGCTCCCGGCTGAGGCGTAATAGCAATACCTACGGCACTTACTCCGTTCAGTTTCCAGCATTGCTCGTAACGCTCAGGCCCGAGTTCGACAGTTGCAATATCCGAAAGCCTTATAATTCCATTCTCGTCACCCCTGATAATAAGATCCCTGAATTCCTTTTCGGTGGTCAGGTTACCTAATGCCCTGATGGTGAGTTCGGTTTTGTTGCCATAAATTTTCCCGGAAGGAATTTCTATATTTTCTTTATTCAGAATATTGGTAATATCGTTGAAGGTAATGTTATAGGCATTCAGTTTGTCAGGATCAATCCAGATACGCATGGAGGGACGCTTCTGGCCAATAATATTAACAGCACTTACTTCGGGGATTGTCTGGAATTTGTTCTGAAGAACATTTTCGGCATAATCGCTCAGTTCGAGCAAGCCTTTGGTCGGGCTCTGAACAGCAAGTAATATGATGAAATCGCTGTTGGCATCCGATTTTGTTACTACCGGAGGAGCATCAACATCCTGGGGCAGATTACGTACCGCCTGGCTTACTTTGTCGCGTACATCGTTGGCGGCAGCTTCGAGGTTGGCATCTATGTTAAACTCAACATTGATATTGCTTCGGCCTACTGAGCTGGTAGATGTAATGGTGCGAATACCGGGAATGCCGTTAATCGATTTTTCGAGGGGTTCGGTGATCTGGCTTTCGATGATATCGGCATTGGCACCTGTATAGGATGTGCTCACAGTTATCATGGGCGGGTCTATGGCCGGGTATTCCCTTACACCAAGAAATGTGTAGCCTATAATTCCGAACAGGATGAGAAACAGGTTCATCACCGTTGCCAGAATCGGCCTTTTTATTGACAGTTCAGATATATTCATATTATAGTTTAATCAGAATTACAATTCCCGGTGAAATACCGGCATACTACAGCGGCATGCTTTATACAGGCCAGGCTTATTTGTTTTTAACCTTCTTTATCTTTACAGCTCCATTTGGTCGTACATATAATACTCCGCTTACAATAATTGTATCTCCAGGCACAAGTCCATTGGTGATCTCAACAATATCGCTGGTCCTGATACCTGTTTCCACATTCTGAAACGCTGCTTTCCCATTTTTAACCAGCACCACCTGACTCGATAGTGCATCAGGAATGATGGCATTTGTTGGAACTACTATTCCTTTTAATTTTTCATTGAGTAATACTTTTACAAAAGCACCCGGACTGATAGTGCCATGGCTTATCCTGGCGCGCACTTTAATGTTTCGGGTAGCTGTATTAATCTGTGGTTCAACAGCGCTGATAACAGCTGAAATTTCGTCGCCTGAGGTATTTGTTTTTACAGATACTGATTTCCCTGGTTTGACAAGATTTCCGTACGATTCAGGAACCGAAAAGTCGATTTTGATCTTGTCAGTCTGTTGCAGAGTACCGATTGTTGTTGATGGTGTAACATAAGCACCTTCGCTTACCAGCCTGAGCCCGAGGCGACCGGCAAACGGTGCCCTGATCACAGTTTTGTCGATCTGTGCATTTATGACGTTAATATTGGCATTGTATAAATTCACCTGGCTGATTGCAGCATCGTAGGTTGCCTGGTCAACACCGTTTACTTTCAGGAGTTTACCCAGTCGCTGTTCGGTTTTCTGGGCCAGTTCGAGCTGCACTTTTTGCTGCTGCAGCTGTGCCTGAAGATCAGCATCATTAACCCGGGCCAGTATACTACCTGCAGCAACCATGGCACCATCGGGGATGTTGAGGTAAGTAAGCCTGCCGCCAACTTCAGGGTGCAGCTCTATCATTTCTTCCGATAACACGGTTCCATTCACTTCAACATCGGAAGCAAAATCGGAATTACCTGCAACAATAACATCAACCGGAACCGGCGGCTTTTCTTTTGGGCCGTTTTTTTCACCGGCCTCGCTTTTACACGAAAGCATGGCTGCCAGCATAAGCGGTAATCCTATCAATAATGTGTATTTCATATGGAATGAATGTTTTCGGTTATATTGCTTTTTAATTTTGTGATAGTTTCGGTTAATTCCTCAATCTGGGAATGTTTTAAGCCATGTAGTGCGATTTTATTTATTTCACTGAATGCATCTTTTATCTCCGGCAAGGCCATTTTTGCTTTCTCGGTAAGTATCAGGCTATGTTTTCGCCTGTCGTCAGTTTTCCTGACCCGCTGAACGTATCCTTTTTCCGAAAGGTAATCCACAACCCTGACAATGCTCACCTTATCGGTATCAAGCACTATGGCTAGTTCCTGTTGTGTAATAATCCCGTCGTGGCTTTCAATCAGAACCAGAGCATAATAATTGCGGTCAATATCAAGATGATTAAGCTTTGCCCTCAGCAGGTGTAAATATCCTTTACCCAGGAAGCTTAGCATTCGACCCAGGGGCTGGTCAATCGTTGGGTGCATAGGAGAGGATGTGAACCATTATTTTGACAAAAGTAGGATAATTTGCAAATGGTTTACAATGTTAACTATTAATTAATATTATTTCGGATTTCGGATTGTGGATTGCGGATTTTGGGTGCCGTTTCAAAAATTGTCTGCCTTCAGGGAGGATAAAAGTATAGTAAATTGAGCAATTGTGTCAGCTCAGCACCCTGCACCCAGCACTTTTCACAAACGAAAACTCAAAATGAACTAATCTATTAATATGGAATTTTATCAACCTTCTCCAGCCATTTATCGAAAATTTCATTCGCTTCCTTTTGCAGCATTTGCGAAGGTTTCATCATACGGTGTTCGGCTGGCAGTGCCAGTTCGGTATAGAATAATTCATCGTCGAAACCGGCTCTTGATGCGTCGTTACGGTTGGCGGCAAAGTGTAGTTTGTCGATCCTTGACCACATGATAGCACCCAGGCACATCGGACAAGGCTCACAGCTGGCATAAATTTCACAGCCTGTAAGATCAAACGTTCCGAGTGCTTTGCATGCTTCGCGAATGGCTACCACTTCGGCATGGGCTGTTGGGTCGTTAGTAGAAGTTACACGGTTTCCGGCTGATGCAATGATTTTGCCATTCCGGACAACTACAGCGCCAAATGGTCCGCCTTCACCGGTAATAATATTTTCTTCAGCCTTTTTAATGGCTTCAAGCATGTACCTGTTTTTTTCTTCCGTCGACATTTGGATGTTTTTGGTTTATTTAATTGCTGAAAAAAATAAAAGTAAAAATAGTGTACAAGTTTCGTTTATTCCGCTGCAAGGATACAAAATACTCGTGTATATTCAGAATCTAACTTACGAATATCGTGAATATCCATTATTAGCTTCTCATTTCCCAGGATCCTGTAATATCTTCCGTTTTCAAAGCGCCTTCCAGTATCTGTATAAATTCTCTACGGGGTATCATTTCTCCGCCCAGGCTTTCAAGATGATTTGTATATACCTGGGCATCAATTATTTTAAAATTCCATGATGCAAGCTTATCGACAAGGTGATGGAATGCAACTTTTGAGGCATTGGTAACATGGTGAAACATGGATTCGCCAAAAAAAGCTTTCCCCAGGGCAACTCCATACAATCCGCCTACCAGTTCGCCATCAAGCCAGGCTTCAGCCGAATGTGCGAATCCTGCCTCATGCAGGCGGATATAGGCATTCTGCATGTCGCGGGTAATCCAGGTCCCTTTTTCGCCTTTACGTGAAGTTTTCGAACAATTCTTAATTACCTTTTCGAAGGCTGTATCTATGGTTACTTTAAATTGCTTTTTTTTGATGCTCTGCTTCAGGCTGTGTGAGATGATCATCTTTTCAGGGTAAAGCACCATTCTGGGATCGGGCGACCACCAGAGTATTGGCATTCCGTCTTCGTACCAGGGAAATATTCCTTTTGAATAGGCAAGCTTAAGTCTTTCAATGCTCAAATCACCACCAATTGCCAGCAATCCCGATTCATCCGCTTCATCAGGATCAGGGAATTCAAGGTCACGCCGGGAAATCTCAACAGGCATTTGATACTATTAACGTTGCAAAAATAGCTTACTTTTTAGTGTTTTATCAAAATTAATAATTTAATCACATAAAATCCATTTACAAGGTAATCAGGGCTACATATTATTTTGATGTGCTAGCAAAATTCACCACCCAGCTTTATTTTGTTGAGTTCTTTTTCTGATGTAACATCATCAAAGGAATAAAAGCATAGACTTTTTTCTTTAAAGCATAGGTTTAATCACAAGGCCTTTTTATTTGCCTTTTACTTTCATTTTTATTTTTCTTACTTTTTGCTTGATCAAAAAGTAACAAAAAATCAAGGCTTTATAAAAATACTTGCGGTTCTAAGCCGGAGGTATCTCCTCGCAATACAAGGCATGAAAACTGGCACAAAACATTGCATTTGTCGTTGCTGTGTATTGCTACGCACATGCCATCCGCACATACCTCCGGCAAGAACCGCTGGCGTATTTTTCTAAGGCCGGTCCTTACAACCTGAAAATTTACTATTGAAGCCAGATCGTTGTTCCGCAATGTTGCCAGAAGGACAAATTATCTTAGAAAGGACTGACCTTATAAAGTTTTAATAGATTTTCAAGGAAGGTTTTTGAGCGCAGGGCATTAGCAAGCCATGCAGAAGTGAGC
>CAIJPI010000025.1 GCA_903822525.1 uncultured Bacteroidales bacterium
TAACCCGCTCTGCCGGTTATTTTCAATTAATCAATTTATATTAATCTTCAATTATTCCGTCTTATGAAAACAATCCGTCTGTTCATTTTTCTATGCCTTCTTATGAGCCTGTCCGGCTGCAATAAGTTCTATTGCTTATTTTTCGGCATCCATAAGCCGGTTCTCGAAAACGAAGCCTCGCTCAAATCCTATGCCTTCGGTATCGGCCTCGATACTTCAAACATGTTCGCAGTCAGGTATCGCGATTATTTTAATGTAGCTTCTCGTCGCGGCTTCCCCGATGCATTGATATTCAACTCCTCTGGCGGCTATATCGAATACAAGCTCACCGATACTTCCTGCAATGCCGGCCTGTTTGCTTTTATACCGCAATTAAATAAGGACAGTAATTATATTCAGTCCGATACCTTCCGGCTTAGCAACGAGATCTACCGCTTTCGCACCCTCAGCGGGCATTCCGTTCAGTCTTTTGATACTGCATCATACGATTTCCTTCTTTGTATCTATTGGGTACACTTCCTGGGGAAGCTCAATGTCGATCATGTTCGTGTATGGCAGCAGATGGCCTCCGCCAACCCAAATGCAACGATTAAAACCATTCTCGTCAACCTCGATGTGCAGCAAAATTGGGAAACCCCTCAACGTGATGAATTGTTGTATGCCATGCGTAAAGCTATTCGGTAATTATACTAATTCCTGCAGATATTAATTTCTTTTCCATTTCTTTCACATGCTTCCTGATATACATAATATAGAACTCTCTTCTTTTCGTGGTCTATTCCCCGGCATACTGTTTAAAAAACTATCGCGATCAGGCATCATCACCGTAGACCAATTTCTGCAAACCGGCACCTCACAGTTTTCTCGGCAACCCGGTGTAGGCAAAAAGGTCTTATCCCTGTTCTCACTTTATAAAGTCTGCGTTTTAAACCAATAAAGCCCATCCCTTTACCGCCATTCTCTCATTCCCCTCGTCCGCACCCCTCTCTTTCCTTCAAAGAGAGGGGCAGGGGTGAGTTCCCTCGTCCTCTCCTACCCTCTTTTATTACCCCCTCAAAAATTTATTTTCCTCCATCCGCACCAATCCCCCTTTTTTGTTGTATATTTGCCAAACAATGTCATGAATATATAAATCATGTTAGATTCAACCAACAAACCAACCTTAGGCCTTATCTTTCGCAGCAAGCGCGAAGAAAAAGGCTTATTAATCCGCCAGGTAGCCGCCGTTACCGAAATGGATCAGGCTTTGGTCAGCCGCATCGAAAATGGCGACCGTCTCCCCACCAGGGAGCAGCTGAACAAGCTGGCCGGGCTTTACGATCTCGACCTCAAAGAAACCTATTCCGCCTGGCTTGCCGAGCGCATGATCCGCGATTATGGCGACGAACCCTATGCCACCGAAGCCTTTCGTGAAGCCCACGACCATATCCTGAAGCATGTCAGTAATAATTTTTCTGAACCTCAAATACATTTCAAAATATCTTTCTCCAAGCCCTTCGGCAAGTTTACCCCCGAAAAAAACACCCCTGCCAAACGCGGCCGCAAACCCAAAAACCCCGACGATACGAACTCTGAAATCTAAACTAAATAACCTGCATTCACCCTTTCATCCACCACCCACCAACCTTCGTCCATCACAACTATCCCATTTTTAAATTCCTGCATATCCCACCGACCCATTCTCAAATTCTCAAATTCCACATTATCTCATTATCACATTACCCCATTATCACATTATCACATTATCACATTACCACATTCCCAAATCCCAAATCCCCATGACAACCGACAAAGTTTACAACCTCATCATCCTCGACGAAAGCGGCTCTATGAGCGCAATCAAAAATGCAACCATCAGTGGTTTTAACGAAGTAGTCCAAACTATTAAAGGGATCGAAAAAAAGTTTCCCGAACAGCAGCATTTCATTTCACTGGTAACATTTAACGGGCTCGGTATCAAAACACTTCTCGACAAACAGCCTGCTGTCAGCCTGTCCTTGATCGATGAAAAAACCTATCAGCCCGATTCCATGACACCCCTCTACGACGCAATTGCCTTAAGTGTTTTGAAACTTAAAATTGATGTCGCCGGCATCGAAAACGTAAACGTCCTGGTTACTATATTAACCGACGGTGAAGAGAATGTATCCAAAGAGTTCAGCCACGCCCAGGTTAATAGTATTGTCGCCGAACAGAAGAATCTCGGCTGGACATTTACCTATATCGGCGCCAACCACGATGTCGTAAGAGTTGCACGCTCCATTTCCATCACCAACACCATGGTATTCGAAGCCGACGAGAAACTCATGAAACATGCCTTTGCAAAGGAGAACCAGTCCCGTGTACAGTACAGTATGAAAATTCATGCAAAAGTAGATCCCCGTTCCGGTTATTACGATGAACCTGATAGTTCCGAAGACAACAAACTTGATAAATAATGGAAATACAGTTTCTTTATCAGCAAGCCATTAAATTTGCCTCCTCTAAACACGCCGCTATGGGCCAGAAAGTCCCCGGCACTAACCTTCCTTACGATGTGCATATCACTAATGTAGCAATGGAGATACTCATCGCCGGTTTCAATACGCCCGCTTTCGATACGGCATTTGCCGTCCAGGTCGCCTTGCTTCACGATACCATCGAAGATACAGCAACCGATTTCCTTGAACTGGAGAATAAATTCGGCATCGTAATAGCCAAAGCAGTATCTGCCTTATCCAAAAACGAAGCTTTGCCCAAAGACAAGCAGATGCAGGATAGTCTCAACCGTATTAAAGCATTGCAGCCGGAGGTCTGGTCTGTCAAACTTGCCGACAGGATCACCAATCTACAGCCCCCGCCATCCCATTGGGATAATTCTAAAATTATCAAATACCATTCGGAGGCACAAACCATTCTTGATACGCTCGGTGCTGGTAACGCATACCTCGCATCCCGTCTGTCAGCTAAAATAAAGGAATACAGGTCTTATATCCATTCATAATAAACACCGCTACCGCGCGAATCCTTTCGCGTGGTATATACCACCCCGTTCACCCTGATGTCCTTTATTTCCGAACTAAGGCCATTTCAACCCCTTCCATCAAAACTCTCAACACCGCTACCGCGCGAATCCTTTCGCGTGGTATATACCACCCCGTTCACCCTGATGTCCTTTATTTCCGAACTAAGGCCATTTCAACCCCTTCCATCAAAACTCTCAACA
>CAIJPI010000026.1 GCA_903822525.1 uncultured Bacteroidales bacterium
CCGATAAAAAAATCATTTATAAGTTTACAGGCCAATATTTTGAATTAACAAAATAATCAATCTAACATGTATCGCGCCTGTAATGTCCCCCGCTGAAGCCTGTTTATAGCCCATTCCCGCCATTTCCCCTCTTCTTTCAAGCCCTATCCTCATTCGTGCCCCATCCGTGTAATTAGTGGATAAAATCCCAACTCAGGATTCATTCTCATAATCCCACCCCTCCCTTTTCAATTATTTCCCTACCTTCGTTCCAGTTTATCTCTTCAAAGCATTTTATTATTCCTTATCCGTTTATATTATATGCAAAACAAAGCCCCATCCTTGTCACAATTCTTCTCTCCTGGGTACAATAAACAAAAATACTCCGAAGCCGAAATCCTGGATGGTATCCTTAACAACAGTGACAAAATGATTCAATACATTTACAAGAGCTACTTCCCCGGCATAAAATCAATGGTCTTTGGATTCCATTCCCTGGCTCTGGATGCTGAGGATGTTTTTCAGGATGGCTTAGTTGCAGCTATCCGTAATGTTTCTGAAAATCGTTTTAATGGCAACAGTACTTTCAACACATATCTATCCTCCATCTGCCGCAATATCTGCCTGAAACAAATGGAAAGAGCAAAAAAAATGCCGACCACCGTTTTCGAACATGAAATTGCTGATCAACCCGAAACAAATACTGAAGAATTAATATACCGTATAACCCTTTTAAAAGACAAAATGGACGACAAATGCCGGCAAATTATTGATCTGCGTTTCGGCCTTTCAGCTTCCCATACTCTATTGAATCAAATTTCAGATTCTGCCTCCAATACCAGGTTCGAAGAAATTGCTTCTACTCTCAGCATCGAACCCGACAATGCCCGTCAACGCTTCAAACGATGCCTCGAAAAACTAAAGGAATCTGTCTTTAACGACCATACCTGGAACGAAATTCTTGCCTCTAAACCTATCAGCTGACATGAATACACAATACAACGATACCGATCTTATTGAAATGTTTCTTGACGGATCATTATCCGATTACGAAAAAGCAGCTTTTCTTGAACGAATTATGTCAGATTCTGCACTGGCTGCGTCCCTTGCTCAGCGCAAACTTCTCCAGGCTTCGTATGTCGAAGCGCATAAACGTATCAATTTAAAAAACCATATCCAGAGCGTTCTCAATAATACAAAACAGAAAATTGCCTTTCATAAAAAGGTATGGCTGGTTGCGGCCTCTCTCATCCTCTTCATAGGCGTAAGCTCAGTCTTTATCCTTCAGACAAGGCATGCCAGCAATACCAGTAACCTGGCAAAGGTCGAAAACAATACAAATGAAGACAAAATAGTAACCGTACAGAAAAATGATATTCAGGAGTTTGGAGCCATCGACTCACTTACAAGCCCTAAAGCCAATGCTGTTAACTTCCTCCCTCCCGAAGGCTCTGTCTTTTCTCAAACCGATACCATTTTGTTTTTCAGGAACATCGCAGTATCAAACGACGTGCTTATAGTAGTTGACAAAGCCGGTTCTGTAATAAAAAAATCTCCTTTCAAACCCGGTAAGCCTGAATTTAAAATAGTACCCTATACCCTAAAGCCGGGCACCTACTATTGGCATTTCTCTAATGATAAGAACACAACGCATTCTTTTGTAGTCAAATAATATTTTCATAATAAGGCTAATTACATTGCTATGAATATTTCCTCTCTAATACTCAAATTCAAAATGATCCTTTGTTTGTTCGTCCTGCTGTTGTGTAGCCCGTATGCCACTCTTGCCCAGACTAACTCGCCCGACAGCTCTTTTCAAAAGCAATTCAGTGCATTTAACGCCTCTATAAACAATGAGTTTAATACTTTCATTCAACACAACGACTCCGTGTTTCTGCAATTCCTTTCCCAGTCCTGGAAAGAGTTCGATGCTGTCCCCAACAAAATGCCCTCACCCCCTAAACCGGCTATTCCTCCTGTTTATGCCCCTGTTGTAAAGCCTTCTATCCCTACAGTCGACTCTCTGCCCCCGGCTCTTCCTGCTCAGCCTTCTGTCGAACCACTTCCCCAGCAAAATCCAACCCCTATTAACGATCAGCTGAAACCCGAAATTAAAATACAGCCCGTTGACGAACCATCCACGCATGTCGAAACAGAACCACTTCCTATTCAGTCATCCATATCAAACGTGCCTCCAATGGGCCGTTTCGAGTTCTTCGGTACCAATTTCAATATCCCTATAGCCATTCAGCAACTCCCTGTTCTCTCTCAGGTTTCCAAACAAAGTATCGAAAAATATCTTCTTGCCGCTTTCGCTTCGCCAACGCTGAATAACACTGCGGCTACACTTAAAAAGGAAGCTGATGAATGCTCCTTAAACGATTGGGGATTAGCAAATCTATGTATGAAAGCCGCCCGGCAAATTTATCCTCATCCAAACGACCAAATCATGTTTACCTGGTTCGCCTTAATACGTTCCGGGTTTAATGTAAAAATTGGCTACAACGAACAAAATGTTTATCTGCTTATCCCTTCCAACCAAAAACTATACGAATACAGCTATGCAGTCAATGGCATAGCGTATTATTTACTCAATCTGGGTGCCGGTCAGCCCGAACCTCAACACCTCCGCATTCATGAAGCCGATTACCCCAATACTACAGCCGGGTTATCTTTTCTGATCACTCAAACACCAGGCTTAAAAAACCTGTTTATCCCTAAAACAATAGCGTATACCCCTGCACTGCAGTTTTCTCTCAACAAAAACCTGATTGATTTTTATAGCCTGTATCCCCAATGCGAACTTTATGTCTTCTTCAAAGCACCACTCTCTGCAAACGCTCTCACCCAGTTAGACACGTATTTCCTGAAAGCCCTCCAGTCTAAAAACGATGACGACAAGGTAGCCTTTCTTCTTCATTTTATGCATGTAGCTATCCCCTACAAAACCGATAGAGAACAATTCGGGCACGAGAAATACCTTTTTGCCGACGAAACCCTCTTCTACCCTGCTGCCGATTGCGAGGACCGTGCCATCTTACTGGCAAAGCTCATTAACCGGTATACCTCTTGCAAGGTCATCGCTCTAAGTTACCCTACCCATGTTTCTTTAGCAGTAAATCTTTCCTCCCTGCCTGCAGGCAAATACATCGCCTACAAAAACCTCCGCTATTATCATTGCGACCCCACTTACATAGGAGCTTCCTGCGGTATGCCTATGCCCGATTTCGAAAATGTAATACCCGAAATCATCGATTTCAACCTTTAATGTACTGAATCTATGGACTCATCCTTTGATTTTTTTACTCTGGGTATTACTATTCACATAATTTGTTATAGATTTGTATAGGTTTATATATTTATCCTATACATATTACTTTACTTTTTAAAATGAAAATAATATTACTATTATACTGTACAGCCTTTTCTATACTCCTGCCTCTTACCGGCATAGCTCAGAATATCAGGCATGCCAGGGGTTCCAGCCAGCTTCGTATCGAAAATAATATGACTCGGGTTCAAGCTCTCGAAAAAGCCGAAGACCAGGCTATTATCAATGCCATCGAAAATTCCTTCGGCACGTATATTAGTCAGGAAGGCAATACAGTAGTTGCTGATGGAAAAGTATCTTACAATATCATTGGATTAACCAAAGTTAAAGGCGAATGGATCCGCACCACTAAAAGTGACGCTAAAGATGACATACGCCCAATTCCGGGATCAAAAGAAACCGAAACCTGGATAACATTCACCATCGAAGGCGACGCCCGCGAAATACGCTCTCTCGCCAATCTCGAAGTTAAAACACTTCGCTGTCCGCAAATTGAATGCGAAACTGTCGACTTCCTGTGTCTTCAATATTTCTACATGTATTTCAAATCACCTGTCGATGGATATTTATCCATTTATTCCGATGAACAAGATGGCATTACACGCCGCCTGCTCCCATACCTGAGCCAGGGCTCTCAAAGCACGGTTAAAGTCAGGGGCGACGAAAGCTATATCTTTTTCAGTACTGATAAAAAATTAAACAAATTCAATTGTATTGTTGATCCAATTAAACTCTTCACAGACCAATCAGTTGAATTTAATACCATTTATGCAGTCTTTTCACCAAACGATTATGTTAAATCCTTCCTTTCTGAAGCTGTTCCTCAACCTGATAAAAAATCTTATCTTCCAAAATCATTACCTACCAAAAAGTTTCAGGAATGGTTAAGTGACTCACAAGCTAATTCCCCTGAATTCCAGGTGAAACGCATCAAAATAAGTATTGCTAAAAACGATTGATCCAATTATTATGAAAATCCTATTCACGCTGGCTCTTCTCCTGACTTTGGTTTGTCATATGGCTGCCCAACAGGTTATTTCCGGCAAAAGTGCTCTTACTCATATAAAAATTCAACCCGTTTATGAAAGAGGACTTCCTCCAGATTTATTTGTGAAACCCTCATTTCATGATGATAATGATAACGGTATTCTTGAGGCAAATGAAAAGGCAAGCCTTACCCTTATTATCACCAATAAAGGAAAAGGACCTGCTCAAGGTCTGAAAATTACTGTTAAGGACAATTCAAACGATGCTGCTTTAACTATTTCCGATGGACAAGAGTTATCCTTTATTTACCCAAATAAATCAGTGAAAATAATTATTGATTTATCAGCTGGCATCAACATCAAATCAGCTGAGCATAAACTCGAAATAAATGTAATCGAACATTTCGGGTACGATACATACCCTGCTTATCTGTTGATGAATACTTATCAGTTTCAGGAGCCAAAGTTAGCATTTTCAGGCCTCAGTATAATTGATATTGGAGAAGGGACTAGTGCTCTGAACGAGGATGGTCAGATACAGCCTGGCGAACAGGTCAAAGTGAAATTAATTATTCAGAATATAGGTCAGAATATTTCGAAGGATACAAAATATCTCATAGCAACTTCTGATAAGAATATCTATATCCCTGTATTGAGTGGAACTATAGGAGATATAGGCATAGGGGAAGTTAAAGAAGTCTGGTTTACGATGAGCCCAAATAAAAGAGTGATAACAACAGACTATTTACCGGTTACTCTCAGTTTATCCAATTCATTCCATCGTGGAGAGATCAGTTCATTCCAGCTTCCTCTTTCCATTAACAAGAAACCGCCTCCCGCCAATATTGTAAAAGTCGAAGCTGATCTTACACGACTTCAAGCACAGGTGGCCCGTTTGGAGTATAAATCCGACCGGATTACAGCTAATATTGCTAATATCATTGACATTTCACAAGCTCCTCCTTCAAAAAGCAATCGCCCAAATGCTGTCGGAATTATTATAGGTATCTCAAATTACGAGAATTTTGCACCGGCTCCTTTTGCCGACAATGATGCTGCCAAAGTGAATGA
>CAIJPI010000027.1 GCA_903822525.1 uncultured Bacteroidales bacterium
GAGATTATTAATTGTGAGGGAATAATGGTTAAAAAATTTGAACTAAATGACGAAATACCCAGTATTAAAATAAGTGACCTTTCGGCTGGTTTATACATCCTTAAACTTACTAATCAGAAAATGAAAGCAAGCAAAAGATTTATGAAAATATGAAATGTCATACCTGTTTCCTACGCTTCGCAGCCAAGCACATTGGCAAGTCACATGTACCTGCGCCAATGCCTAAACTTGCCAAAGAGCTTGCCCGCCCTGACACACAGACATAAGAACACCCTGTTGCTAATCGAGTAGCATCATTTCTAAATTAAGAAAACTATCATTTATAACATTTCTTCGTACCTTACGGGTAGAAGTGCAATTCGTAGTCCGTAGCCGTCAATGGAATTTAAATATCCCCTCGAGTAGCCTGGACTGAAAATGTAGTGTAAACTTAAGTGGGTCAGTAACTACACACTATAGAACCCGTATATGAGACTATCTAGTTGTTTTGCATTTTCGTCTTGCACTTCCTTTTAACCAATAATACAAGATGTTATGGAGAAAAAGAATGCTTTAAGAAAATGGACCAGGAAAGTAGTACCTTTGAGCCCTTTAGCAGGTCAGAAATCAAAAATCCAGGTTTCCTTGTGAGTGAGCAGAAAACAAAAACCAGTCGGATTGTCGTTGATCCTTTTTATCAGCATCTACCAAGGCTACATATTTTTGTTACCCATTTCCCATTTTATTATTGTCCATTAACCATTTCATTACAACCCTACATTCAATGAGTACATTTGAAAATTTAAACCTCTCGAAATTATTACAGAATGCTATTGCTGAACTGGGATTCGACACTCCGACGCCAATACAGGAAGAAGCTTTCCCGGTAATTCTTTCGGGAAAAGATATTGTAGGGATTGCACAAACAGGGACAGGGAAAACATTGGCTTACATGCTTCCCATTTTACAGGATTTAAAATTTTCGAAACAGATTAATCCCCGGGTGCTGGTATTGGTTCCTACTAGGGAATTGGTATTGCAGGTGGTTGAAATGGCAGAAAGTTTTGCCAGGTATACCAGCATTCGCGTGCTGGGTGTTTACGGCGGCGTGAATATCAGTACACAAAAACAAAAAGTTGCACAGGGCACCGACATCCTTGTTGCAACACCAGGCAGGCTTTATGACCTGGCTTTGAGTGGATCATTACAACTGAAAGGTGTTAACAAACTGGTGATCGATGAGGTTGATGTTATGCTGGATCTTGGGTTTCGCTTTCAACTTGCCAATATTTTTGAGCTTCTGCCGGCTCGCAGGCAAAACATAATGTTTTCGGCAACTATGACAGATGAAGTAGCTGCATTGATTGACGATGATTTTGTAACACCGGCCAAAATATCGATTGCATTAAGCGGCACTCCTCTTGATAACATTGAACAACAATGTTATGATGTGCCAAATTTCTATACAAAAGTTAACTTGTTGTCGCATCTGGTATTCAACAGGAACGAGTTCAGAAAAGTACTGGTATTCGTTTCGAACAAGAACAGCGCTGACCGTTTGTTTACTGCCTTTCAGGAAAAACATTCTTCCGAAACAGGCATTATTCATTCGAATAAAACCCAGAACTACAGGTTTAAAGCTATAAAAGATTTCGACGAAGGGAAAAACAGGATATTAATCGCAACCGATATCATTGCCCGTGGTCTGGACCTGGATAAAGTCACACATGTCATCAATTTTGACACTCCCAGTTTTCCGGAAAATTATATACACCGTATCGGCCGGACAGGAAGAGCGGAACAACAGGGTAAATCAATTTTGTTTTATACCGAGAAAGAAGAGGAAGCCAAAGATCGCATTGAAGCATTGATGTCGTATCAAATCCCTTTGCTTGATTTTCCGGGGGAAGTTGAAATATCAAGTCAAAAAACACCAGAAGAAAGAGCAATAACAGGCGATACAAAAAACCCTTTCCGTAATGAGAAAAAAATCGTTCTCGCACCGGGTTTTCACGAAAAGAAGGCTAAGAATATGAAAACCAACCAGGGCGGTTCGTATAAAAAAGACCTGGCATTAAAATATAAAAAGCCAAAAACCAAGGGCGATAAAACATTCAAAGGCAGGGATAAAAAGAGATAATTCGGTTCACTTTTATCACTCATTCTATTTATTAGCTCACGGCTCAACCCGTTTTATTTTTTATTTATATAAATTCCGGCTGACAGAAAACAGGTACAGCGCTGATTTATGCATATTTGCCAGAGATAGGTTTTATCAATGGCTACGGTGTTTCCCCCTAAATCAGACCTGCAAAAGCAGTTAAAAAATTACTTAATCATAAATCTCTGCAAACGTTTGCAGTTTCAGCAAAATTTATATATTTGCCGCAACCAATCATATGGAAATATGTTTGTTTGTTCATTAAAACAATATTTCCATTTACTAACCAAATTATCAACTATTATTTTAAATCAGCTAATCTCATGGCAATTGCAATTAACAGGCCCGGAGTCAATATTGATCTCGATCAGTATGGAATAAAAGGGGTTGAACAGGTTTATTACAACCTGGCGTATGAAGATCTTTTTCAGCTAGAAATGGATCCTTCACTCGAAGGATTCGAACGTGGCAAATTATCGAATCTGGGAGCAGTTAACGTTGACACAGGTGTATTTACAGGCCGTTCGCCAAAAGACAAGTACATTGTACACGATTCAGTTTCTGAAAACACCGTATGGTGGTCAACTATCGGGAAAAATGACAACAAACCGGTTTCAACCGAAGTGTGGAATCACCTGAAAGCTGTGGCTCAGAATGAATTGTCAGGAAAGAAACTGTTTGTAATGGATGCCTATTGTGGCGCTAATCCTGATACTAGGCTTAAGGTCCGCTTTATTGTTGAAGTAGCCTGGCAAGCTCATTTTGTAAAAAACATGTTCATCAGGCCTTCGGATGAAGAGTTGCAGAACTTTAAACCTGATTTTGTTGTTCTGAATGCTTCAAAAACAAATAATCCTGACTGGAAAGAGCAGGGATTAAATTCGGAAAACTTTGTAGTTTTCAACCTTACCGAACGCATGCAACTGATTGGTGGTTCATGGTACGGTGGTGAAATGAAAAAAGGTATTTTCTCGATGATGAATTATTACCTGCCACTGCGCGGAATTGCTTCCATGCACTGTTCGGCCAATATGGGTAAAGAAGGCGATGTTGCTATTTTCTTCGGATTGTCGGGAACCGGCAAAACCACCTTGT
The DNA here is from genome assembly GCA_903822525.1 of uncultured Bacteroidales bacterium. Lineage (GTDB taxonomy): Bacteria > Bacteroidota > Bacteroidia > Bacteroidales > UBA4417 > UBA4417. The sequence goes on from CAIJPI010000027.1 coordinate 3,236, forward strand.
CTGCTGATCCGAAGCGTGCACTTATTGGTGATGATGAGCATGGCTGGGACGATGCAGGTGTATTTAACTTCGAAGGCGGATGCTACGCAAAATGCATTAACCTGAGTGAAGAAAATGAACCCGATATATTTCATGCTATACGTCGTGATGCATTGCTCGAAAATGTTACGGTTAATGATGATGGTACAATTGATTTTTCGGACAGTTCAAAAACTGAAAATACCCGTGTGTCCTACCCTATTTTCCATATCGAAAATATTGTAAAACCCATTTCCAAAGGCGGACATGCAAGTAAAGTAATATTCCTCACCGCTGATGCTTTCGGTGTATTGCCTCCGGTTTCGAAATTAACTGACGAACAGACGAAATACCATTTCCTCTCGGGATTTACAGCTAAATTAGCCGGTACCGAAAGGGGCGTTACATCGCCTCAACCTACATTTTCGGCTTGTTTCGGTAATGCATTTCTTTCGCTGCATCCAACCAAATATGCCGTGGAACTTGTTAAACGCATGGAAAAATCCGGTGCCAAAGCATACCTGGTAAATACAGGATGGAACGGAACAGGAAAGCGTATTTCAATTAAAGATACCCGTGGCATTATTGATGCCATACTTGATGGCTCCATCGACCATGCTCCAACCAAGATGATTCCTTTCTTTAACCTGGAAGTACCAACCGAATTGCACGGCGTAAATCCTGAAGTACTCGATCCACGCGATACGTATGCTCAGCCTTCGGTATGGGATGAAAAAGCATTGGATCTGGCCAAACGTTTTATCGACAATTTTGCAAAATACACTGATAACGAAGAAGGCAAAAGACTTGTTGCTGCTGGTCCGCAGCTGTAGTTGAGCTGTCTGAAACCGGGCGTTTAAAATTCAAATTTATTTCTGAATTTTAAACGCCCGCCTTTTTTTTCACACTGCTGTGCCTGCCACTTACTTTCCCTATTGCTCATCCTTAACTCTGACACTGAACCATGGAATGCCGATCAGGATGTGGTGTTTGCTGCATATATATTTCAATCAGCTCACCCATACCCGGCATGCCCGACGGAAAAGCAGCCGGAGTGCGTTGTATACAACTGACTGATGATTTAAAATGTGCTGTCTTTAACCACCCTTCTCGTCCGGATGTATGTATTGGGTTTAAAGCGGATAAGCTGTTCTGTGGAAATTCGGTCGAAGAAGCAAAAATTGTTGC
>CAIJPI010000028.1 GCA_903822525.1 uncultured Bacteroidales bacterium
CAAATAAACCAGGGAAATGGAACAATCCGTACAGAACTTATTTAATGGTACACTGCTTAGATTGAAAGCTATTTATCCTGATAATGAGGCGCGTGCCATGGCAGACAGGCTGTTTGAGCATTATTTCAATCTTACACCAGCCCAAAGGGTGATTTCACATGCCAGAAATGCTAATGTTACCGAATGCACTGAGTTTGAAGAGTCCATTGTTAACCTATTAAACAATGTTCCACTCCAATATGTTCTCGGAAAGGCGTTTTTTATGGACCTTGAACTGGACGTAAATCCATCCGTGCTTATTCCCCGGCCTGAAACTGAAGAACTCATAAGCCTGATTTTACAAGACAAGCATTCTGAAAAATTGCAGGCAGGGTTTAATATACTCGATATAGGTACAGGAAGCGGGTGTATAGCAATCGCACTCAAGCACTATTTGCCTGAATCTGTTGTTTCGGCTATTGATATTTCTGATGCGGCTTTGGGTATTGCTCAAGCAAATGCAGTAAAAAATAAGGCGACTGTTACCTTTATACAAGCAGATATTCTGAACAGTTCCAGCCTCGACTCATTTTCTGAATTCGACCTGATTGTAAGTAATCCTCCGTATGTGACTCACGGCGAGAAGCAGTTTATGCAGTCAAATGTGCTTGATTATGAGCCTCATATAGCTTTGTTTGTGCCTGATGATGATCCCCTGATATTTTACCGCAGTATAATTAAATTTTCGTTAACTCATCTTTCTCCTGAAGGCAGCCTATGGTTCGAAATTAACGAGATGTTTGGCGAAGCATTGAGAGATATAGCATTGGGTCAGGGTTTTGCGGAAGTAAATATTATTTTTGATATTCGGGGAAAAAGCCGATTTTTGCAATGTTTAAAGAAAATAAACTAATTCTAATAAATTTAAAACATGACAGGAACCATTAGACAAACTTTACGAGACTCAAAAGTCGCCAGGTGGTCGGCTTTGGCAGTAGTTGCATTTACAATGCTTACTGGCTATTATCTCACCGACGTAATTGCCCCATTGAAAGGACTTCTCGAAGGACGATTAGGCTGGGATAGTTCTGACTTTGGATTTTTCAACAGCGGGTATGGCTGGTTTAATGTATTCCTTGGAATGCTTATAGTTGGTGGTATCATCCTCGACAAAATGGGTGTCCGCTTTACAGGTCTTATGGCAGCCGTTGTTATGGTATGCGGAACGGCCATTAAATACTGGGCTGTTCAGACTCATTCGTTGGATGGTCAGATGTGGCATGTATTATGGTTCGATGTTAAAGCCCAGGTTTTAATCGCAGGACTTGGATTTGCCATTTTTGCTGTCGGCGTTGAAGTTGCCGGTATTACCGTTTCCAAAATTATCTACAAATGGTTTAAAGGAAAAGAACTTGCTCTGGCAATGGGTCTTGAAATGGCAACTGCCAGGTTGGGTACTGCACTTGCTTTGGCAACTTCGGTTCCAATTGCTAAAGCAACCGGTATGGTTGATGTTTCCCGTCCTATCCTTTTAGGATTAATCCTGTTATGCATCGGACTTCTTTCATTTGTTATGTATACATTTATGGATAAGAAACTGGATGCTTCCGAAGTAGATGAAAGCAAACCGGCAGAGGAAGAAGAAGCGTTCAAACTGTCAGATATCGTCATGATTATTACCAATAAAGGTTGGTGGTATATTGCAATTCTCTGTGTTTTGTTTTATTCAGCAGTATTCCCGTTCCTGAAATATGCATCGGACCTGATGGTAAACAAGTTTGGAATCAGCGAGGACCTTGCGGGTACAATCCCTGCCATGCTGCCATTCGGTACCATTCTGCTTACGCCACTGTTCGGCAGTCTGTATGATAGAAAAGGCAAAGGAGCTACCATTATGATGATTGGTTCCGGTATCCTTATCCTTGTTCATGCATTGTTTGCTGTGCCTTTCCTGAATAACTGGCTTATCGCTATTGTTCTGATACTTGCACTGGGAGTTGGTTTCTCACTTGTTCCTTCAGCTATGTGGCCTTCGGTACCTAAAATTATACCTGAAAAACAGTTGGGTACTGCTTATGCTTTAATTTTCTGGGTTCAGAACTGGGGCTTGATGGGCGTTCCCGCTTTAATCGGCTGGGTACTTGATAAATATTGCGTTACAGGTCAGATTATGCGCGAAGGGGTATCGGTAAATACATACGACTACACATTACCCATGATGATATTTACCGGATTTGGAGTGCTGGCATTGTTATTTGCATACTTACTCAAAGTTGAAGATAAAAAAATGGGATACGGTCTTCAGATGCCGAATATCCAGAAATAATACTTCTGAGATTAAGTTATAATTATTTTTTGGACCGGACGATGTTTCATTACTTCGTCCGGTTTATTTTTGCAGTGAGTTGTTGCTTACCGTTTCGTACTTTTGTAATCACTAAAATCCTGTATGATGAATAAACATGTTCTACTCTTATTAATTGCTGCGCTATTCACTCCAGCCCTTTTCGCCGGAAGTCCCGGTGAAAAAAAGAAAAAATCAAAATCACCCCATCCTAAGAATATCATCCTGCTTATAGGCGATGGTATGGGTGCCGCCCAGATTTATGCCGGGTACACAGCCCAGAAAGGAATTATGAATATCACCAGCATGCCTGTAAGCGGATTCTCAGTCACCTATTCAGCAAGTGATTATATAACCGATTCGGGTGCAGGTGGCACAGCCCTGGCTACAGGTGTTAAAACCAATAATTATAGTATCGGTGTTGATGCAAATGGGAAGCCGGTAAAATCAATACTCGAAATTGCCGAACAGAAAGGGCTTTCAACAGGCCTTGTGGCTACTTCGGCCATTACACATGCCACTCCGGCTTCCTTTATTGCACATACTTCCAACCGTTCGAAATATGCCGATATTGCTTTTGACTTTCTGCGTACCGATATCGATGTTTTTATCGGAGGTGGTTACAATCACTTTGCCCGGCGGGCCGATAGCCTGAACCTGATCGACAGTCTTAAAGCCAGGGGATATGTTATTGCCCGTAATCTGAAAGATGTTGATGTACCAACTACTCAACGTCTGGCAGCATTGCTGGATGGTGAGCATATGCCGCGCATGTCGAAAGGAAGAGGGGATATGTTGCCTGATGCAACCGAAATGGCGCTTAAAATGCTGAAAAGGAATAAAAAAGGTTTCTTTATCATGATCGAAGGTTCGCAAATTGATTGGGGCGGGCACGATAATGATGTTCAATATATTATTGACGAAATGACCGATTTCGACAAAGCAGTAGGTAAAGCCCTCAGGTTTGCTGCCAACGATGGTGAAACGCTTGTAATAGTAACAGCTGATCATGAAACCGGAGGTTTTGGGATTACCGGCGGAAGTCTTGTTACCGGTGAGGTTCAGGGCGCATTTTTAAGTAAAGATCATACGTCAACTATGGTTCCTGTATTTGCTTTCGGTCCGGGTTCCGAAAAATTTTGCGGTGTGCAGGATAATACTGATATATTCAAAAAAAGTATTGAATTGCTCGGCCTGAATAAATAGCCTACACTGTTTAATCTTTTTTCGTCATGAAACTTCTTATCGTATCAGCCACATCAATCGAGATTAAACCATTGCTTGCCGAACTGGGCAGGGGACGTGTTCTGCAACATCATATTACGCGGTACAGATTCAAACACTTTCAGGTTGATGTGCTGATAACCGGTGTTGGGATGGTACCGACTGCTGTTTTTACTAGCATGGTTTTAGGTCGTTATGCTTATGATGCAGTCATTAATGCCGGAATCTGCGGGAGTTTTAACAGGGAAATACCAATCGGCAAATTACTTAATATTACCACTGATTGCCTTCCCGAAACAGGTGCTGAGGATGGCGAACATTTTCTATCCATTATCGATCTTAAACTGCTCGACCAGGATGAGTTCCCGTTTAATGGAGGTAAATTAATTAATGATTCGGTTTTCGACAGCAGTTTGATTAACGGTCTGCTAATATCAGCAGGCGTCACCGTAAATACGGTTCATGGAAATACGATGAGTATTGACGCTTTCATGCAACGTCATCCGGCTGATATTGAATCCATGGAAGGGGCTGCTTTTATCTATGCCTGTAAAATGCATAAAGTCAGGCACCTGCAGGTAAGGAGTGTTTCGAATTATATTGAGGACAGGGATGTATCGAAATGGGATATTCCACTGGCCGTTAATAATCTGAATCATTTCCTGCTTGATTTGCTGAATGAATAAATGTTTAGGGCAAATCATCTAAAATGTTGGAATGCCCAATTCTCAAATCTAAAATAATAAATCACTACTTAACAGATTTCCTTTCACATAACCCTTTGCCGGTATTAAAATGAAACTTTCCCTCGGTTTTTCTCCCTGTCCAAATGATACATACATTTTCGATGCCCTGGTTCACGGCAAAGTGGATACCGAAGGACTCGAGTTTGACTATTTTATGGCCGATGTTGAGAATCTGAATGCGGAGGCATTTGCCGAAACACCTGATATTACAAAACTCAGTTTTCATGCTTTTTTGCACCTTGCAGGCCGTTATCTGTTGCTCGATTCAGGGGCGGCACTTGGTTTTGGTGCCGGTCCCCTGGTAGTAAGTAAACACCTTGAAAATTTCGAACAGCTGTCAGGAAAATCTGTTGCTGTTCCGGGAATGTATACCACGGCTAACCTCCTGTTTTCACTGGCAATGAAAGAAGCGGTTAGTAAAAAAATAATGCTTTTTTCGGATATTGAGAATGCAATTCTTTCGGGCGAAGTTGACGCAGGTGTTATTATTCATGAAAGCCGTTTTACATATCAGTCGAAAGGACTTCATAAGCTGATCGACCTGGGCGAATTCTGGGAGCAGCTCACCGGGGCACCGGTTCCGCTTGGAGGAATAGCAGCTCACAGCAGGCTGGGTAGTGATACAATTGCAAAAGTTGAGCGGAGCATCTGGCGCAGTGTTGAATACGCCAATTTACATAAAGGTGAGATCAATAGCTTTATACGCTGCAATGCCTTTGAAATGGAAGATGAGGTCATGCAAAAACATATCGATCTTTATGTAAATGAGTTTTCAGTAAGCCTGGGTCAACAGGGGAGGGAAGCAATCATCAGGATGTTTGATTTCGCTGTTGATTCCGCAATCATACCGAATATGCCGGATCGAATTTTTGCTTCTGGTATGTAGGGAAGTGTGTAATTACTTTGTTGATACCTGCCCATTGCAGGAAATTGATTTGACATTACCTGTCAATCAACTTATTAATCAGTCATTCTGAAAAAATACCGGGGCTAGGTTCGCCTTAAACCAGCATCCTGAGGTTTATTATCAGTTTTTCGGAAAATTTGAATGTCCTTTTTTGAATGCTGTGCTTTGTATAGAATACATGGTGTTCCTGTTTTTTAAGTACCTTTGTATAAATTTCAAATTGAGTTTCGCTTGAAATATATACTTCACTTTTTCTGCATCTTTTCTTTTGCGATTGCTTCTATGCCTTCATTTAGCCAGGCTGACAGGGGAGGCAGTCCCAGGAGTTTTCTGCTATTGAATAGTGACAGGTTACCGCTGCAGCCGATTGATATAGAGCCTGTTGACAGGGCTTTAATTTCGAAGGAGGATATAGAAGATGCCCGGCTCGAAAAATCATACCGTGTAGGTGTCGAAATTCCTGTTGTTGTTTCTTCCTCAAATAATGGACAATGGGACGATCTTCCCCAGGGAGGGCGACTTTGGAGAGTTGCAGTGAAATGTAAAGGTGCCCTGGGATTAGGATTAAATTTCAATTCAATGTCGTTGCCCCGGGGCGCTGATCTGTTTGTTTATACACCGGATCATCGTTTTGTGATTGGTGCAATGACTTCAGCCGAAATACCTGTTGATAACAAGTTTGCAACCCGTCCTTTGTTGGGCGAGGAGCTCATAATTGAATATTATGAACCTCCCATGGTCCATCAGCAGCTACTGATCGATATTACAGGTCTTGCATACATATACCGTGGGTTCGAAGCCCCAACAATTACAAATCAAAAATCCGATTTATTAGTCAATTGTGAAGTTAATGTGAATTGTGAAGAAGGGGCTGACTGGCAGAAACAAAAACAGGGAGTAATTAAAATTCTTACCAAAGTAGGATCAAAATATTTCTTCTGTTCAGGAACACTGCTGAATAATACAGTTCAGGATTTCAGCGCTTTGTTGCTTACTGCATCACATTGCAGCAGCGACTTCGGCGGTGGAATTGCTACTGCTGACGATTTCAGCAGGTGGTTATTTTATTTTAATTACGAATCTCCGGGATGTTCATCAACAAGTGTCACTGAATTGACTCTCACTGGTGCACAAAAAATTGCCGCTTCTGACAATCCTTCCGATATGGGTTCAGATTTTCTGCTTCTCAAATTCCTCGGGGATATACCTCCAAAATATCATCCTTTTTATTGCGGCTGGGATGCAGGTTATGGGAATTCTTCTTTTGGCGTCTGTATACATCATCCTAACGGTGAGATAAAAAAAATCTCCACGTATAACACATTGTTAGGATCAGGCACCTGGGGATCAACACCAAATACACATTGGATGGTTAAATGGGCTGCTACCAGTAATGGATTTGGCGTAACTGAAGGAGGATCTTCCGGTTCTCCCTTATTTGATGAGGAAGGGCTGGTAATCGGAACATTGACCGGAGGGCCCAGCTCATGCGAAAGTCCTGATGGCGAGGATCTTTTTGGAAAAATATCGTATTCGTGGATTTCAAACGGAACTGAACCCACTCAACAGCTTAAGCCCTGGCTCGATCCTGCAAATACAGGAATACTCAAAATGCCGGGTACTTTTAATGAAAACCTTGCAGTAGCCGACTTTTCATCCACCGGAAATGTTATTCCTGTTGGAGGTACCATCGACTTTCAGGACCTTTCGTCAGGGAAGCCAGATACTTGGCACTGGTATTTTCAGGGCGGCGATCCTGCTGAATCAAGTGTACGAAACCCTTCAGGCATCCGGTTTGAGCGATATGGCGAAATGAATGTGAAATTAGTTGTCAGCAACGCCTTTAATTCGGATTCTATAGTCAAAGAAAAATTTATTGATGTCAGGGCAGTTGTATCCCCTAATCCTTGTAACGGAGTAGTGAATATTCTCACTGATATCAATAATCAGGATGACCTGGTCATCGAGGTATTTGATATGGCAGGAAAGATTGCCCAGCGATTTGCTTATTCAGGTGCGTCATCTGAAAGTTATAGTATAAAGCTGCCTGAGTATGGCAATGTGTTTACAATCAGGGTTATACATGGTAATCAGATACAGTCTCATAAAGTAGTGGTTGTTCATTAGGTGCAAAGTGACAATGAAAAATAGCTGATCCTTATTCCTGATTAAATAAACCGAATCTCACATAACAGAACATTACTCTTCAATAAATAAATATAAATTAATTCCTTACGATAAAAAGAACATGAGTAAGGAAAGCATATAAATAAAAAAGATGATTTCAGAAATAATTCAAGCGTCAGCGATAAGCAGTACGATTAAAGAAATAGCTCTAAAAGTTCTGGGTGCAACCCGGATTACTCCTGACGAAGGAATTCTGCTTTACCGCGAAGCCGACACTTCGCTGCTGGCCTTGCTTGCCGATCAGGTGCGGAAACGAATGGTCGGCGATTATGTTTTTTATAACCGTAATGTGCATATTGAACCTACCAATATTTGCGTTTACGATTGTAAATTTTGCTCCTATTCGCATCACCAGAGTAAGGAATCCTGGGAACTCAGCATAGCTGAAATGGTAAAGACGGTTGTAAAACTGGGTGATGACATCACAGAGGTTCATATTGTCGGGGCAGTTCATCCGGGTCGTGATATTTATTATTATGCCGACCTGGTGAGGCGTGTTCACCAGGCCAGGCCAACGCTGCATATTAAGGCCTATACAGCAATAGAAATTGAATATATGGCACAACGTTCGGAGCTTAGCTTTGAACAAGGCCTGCAGCTTTTAAAAGATGCAGGACTCAATTCCTTACCGGGTGGAGGTGCTGAAATTTTTGACGATACCATCAGGGAACAGATTTGCGGTAAGAAATCGTCAACCGAAGCATGGATTGAGATTCATGAAACAGCACACAAACTCGATATTCCAACAAATGCAACTATACTCTACGGTCATATTGAGCAATTTGAGCACAGGATTCATCATATGGATCTTCTACGTCAGTTGCAGGACCGAACCGGTGGTTTCAACGCTTATATTCCTTTAAAATTCAAGAACAAGAATAACGAGATGTCGTATGTTGAAGAGGTGTCGCTTATTGAAGATCTCCGCAATTATGCCGTTTCGCGAATTTACCTTGATAACATTGCACACTTAAAGGCATACTGGCCTATGATTGGGAAAGAAATGGCTGCCTTGTCACTGGCATTTGGTGTCGACGATCTGGATGGAACTATAAACGATTCAACCAAAATATACTCCCTTGCCGGTGCCGGCGATCAGAACCCCTCCTTAAGCAGCGACGAAATCAGACAGTTTATCCTTAAAGCCGGCCGCACCCCAGCTGAACGGGATTCAGTTTACAATATTATTTCCGAAGGTTAATAGGAAACACAGCCAGGAAACGTTTTGACCGGAATTTAACCTAAAGAGTTAAATTCCGGTTTTTCATGTATTGCCGCGTAACTGATATTTATAAAAATTACATGCAATTGTATCAATAACTTGTTTAGTTGCTTCAAAATCAGGAGGTCGAAAAGAATAATATTTTTATATACAGGCAAGTCTATATATATTCAATATAAATAAATATATTTTTATTTGTCTTATGAAGCCTGATAATAATATTTGATAAATTTGAGCACTAAACTCAAATTTCTTATATTATGAAAAGTAAATCTTTCAGTGCTATTACAGCTTCGATTTCGGTATTAATTTTCGTATTGCTTTTATCAGCATGTACATCCAACCGGTCATTTACAAAAAATGATTTTTACAACAAAAGGATAATAAACAAAACAGAGAGCAGCGATTTTGCTTTTCGTTTGCCACACCACAACTCGCATGCGATCAGCAAAAACAAGTCAGTACCTCCAGATAACAATTTGATGGCTGCCGGCACTGTTAATGTAGTTTCGCTTCTTAATCCTGCCCTTGCATTGAAACCGATTTCAACCGACAGGGTTGACCTTGCTTCGGTCAGCAATAAACTTTTCGTTGATCCGACTCATGAACGGCTTTCAAAAAAAATAAGCAATTTGTATACCTCTGGAAGTGATATAAAAACATTTCAAAAGGGATATAAAGAAATAAAAAAGCAACGAATCAGTGAATTTAAGAAAATTAAGAAGGCGGATGATTCGATTGGAATTCAGCAGCCAAAAGATGACAGGCCAGGTTTAAGTATAATTTCATTTGTTCTTGGTATAGTCGGACTTTTGGTATTTGGTATTGTATGTGGAATTCTGGCCGTTATCCTGGGTGGAATTGGAATGAAACGGGGCTTAAAAGGCCTCGCTATTGCCGGAATTGTGCTGGGTATCATCGATATAGTCGGTGCTCTGATTGTGATTTCAGCAATGTAAAACCAGTTTTTAAAATTAGTTATCCCAAAAATAACGATAAAAGTTATTTTTGGGATTTTTTTTATATGAATATACCACAGTTTAGAATGAAATCTGAATTGTGAAATATGCGTTAGAGTTACACGAGGAGGTGTAAGATTATTTTACATAAGTTCTATTGGGTAAATAATCTCCTTTTCTACGCAGATAACTTTTTCAGAAAGTTTTCTTTTTAAATCAGGGTCTCACTTTTCAGTATTTTTTGAAATAAAAATAATGGTAAAATGAACAATTTATACGTTTAATGAGTATATTTGTTTTAATATTAATTTATGTTTAACCAAAAACCACAAAACTATGAAAATTAAAATTTTATTATTTGCAACCTTGTTTGCATTTGGATTACTGGCGGCTCATGCTCAAACCTCAACATTCAGCAAAGGTACCAAGGTACTCAACCTCGGTATTGGATTCGGCGGAAACTATTACTCAGGTTACAGCTCAGGGGTAACTAAGACTCCTTTAATTTCAGCATCTGTTGATGTAGGAATGTTGGATAATGTACTTGAAAAAGGTTCGATAGGTATTGGCGGATTTGCAGCCTACAAAGGATATAAATATGAATCAGGTTTTGATTATGGTTTTAAAGAAACCATCGTTATTATTGGTCCCCGTGGTACTTTTCACTATCCTTTGGTTGATAAACTTGATACATATGCCGGCTTATTACTGGCCTATCGTGTAGTTTCGTGGAAGTCGACAGGAGACTGGGGCGGGCTTAACCCGAACTCCGGTACAAGCGGAATTTATCTCTCTGGTTTTGTAGGTGCCAGGTACTATTTCTCATCAAAATTTGGTGTAATGCTGGAGTTAGGTAGTGGTAATTTAGGCGTTGGAAACATTGGAATAGCACTTAAATTCTAGGTTTAGAATTTATCGTTTACGAAAAAAGGTCTGAAATTTCAGACCTTTTTTTGTTCTCCTTATTCCGGATCTTCTTCCGGATCAACTTTAATAACATAGCGTTCCCATTTTTCGATAACGGCTTTCATATCATCGGGTAATTCAGCTTCAAAATACATCTTTCTTCCATCAGCCGGGTGCGCAAACCCCAGTGATTGGGCATGTAATGCCTGTCGCGGACACGCTTCAAAACAATTCATGATAAACTGCTTGTACTTGGTAAATGTGGTTCCTTTCAGCACCTGGTCGCCGCCATACCTTGCATCGTTAAATAATGTATGTCCGATATGCTGCATATGCACGCGTATCTGGTGTGTACGGCCTGTTTCGAGTGTGCATTCGATAAGTGTGATATAATGGAACCTCTGCAGCACACGATAATGTGTTATAGCCTCTTTGCCATGGCTTCCATCCGGGAATACATCCATGATCAGCCTGTCGCGAAGGCAACGCCCTATGTGTCCTGTAACGGTTCCTTCTTCTTCTTTGACATCGCCCCAAACCAGGGCCTGGTATTTGCGGTCGATCTTATGCTCAAAAAATCCTCTGGCCAGCCTGCTTTGCGCCAGTTCATTTTTTGCAACCAGTATCAAACCTGAAGTATCTTTATCAATCCTGTGCACCAGGTATGGACCAACATCACTTTGTATGCCCTGCGATTCGAAACGGAAAGCCAGTGCATTTACCAGGGTTCCTGTATAATTGCCATGTGCCGGATGCACAACCATGCCGGGTTTCTTATTTATTACAAGAACATCATCATCTTCATAAACGATGTTAAGCGGAATATCTTCTGCAAGAATTTCGGTTTCACGGGGAGGGTAAGCAAGAACGATCGAGATAACATCAAGTGGCTTCACCCTGTAATTGGGCTTAACCGGCTTATTGTTGACAAGAATATTGTCAGCATGAGCAGCATTCTGGACTTTAGTTCGTGAAGCGTTCTGTATCCTGCCCATCAGGAATTTGTCAATGCGCAGCATGGCCTGTCCTTTATCCACTTCAAACCTGAAATGTTCGTAAAGGTCGTTTTCTTCAGCCGTAGCTGAGGTGTCTTCTGATTCTTCTATCATATAGTATTCAAATTTCAGGGGTCAGGCCATGGCCTGTTTATATAAAAGATAAAGGTTCTGTTTTAGAATATTGTAGCAGGAATTGATTCTGTTATATAGTGCATTGTGCATAGTGCTATGTGCTTAGCATCATTTATTTGTATTTATCAATCCTGTTGCTTGTCTGCATTATACTCTCTGAGCACTGAGCACTGAGCACAAATGATTTTCCACATTTTCCTTAAATAGAACCAAGATAAATTAGTTCATCCTTTATAAAGCTACATCATAAAAAGTATAAATTACCTGATAATAAGTTTGCCGGTAGCTCTTTGCCCACTCTTTTTATCAGTAAGTATAACCATATAAAACCCGGGTGCAAATGTACTTACATTTACCGGGTTCGAAAATGCTCCGGACATTACCATGCTTCCGGAAGCTGATATGATGTTTATATCCTGGTTAGTATTTAGCGTATTTTTCCATGATTCGGGTAATCTGATTATCAGATTACCGTCAGTAACCGGGTTAGGCTGTATGCTGAGGTGCTCAGTTTTGGAAGCATTACCGGTACCAAGCGGATTAACCATTCCTACTACCGGGCGCATCAGAAGTGAACCATAATTTATCGAACTACTTGTTTCCCAGTTACCATCTACATTATAAAACCTTCGCAGGTGACTGTCTTTGTATCGGTCGAAGCCGACATTCAGATTTTCGACAGAGGATTGGGTCCAGCCAATATAAAATATCAGTCCGGGGAATGAAGCAGGATCAATAATAACGGGTGTTTCGAACCAGTATGGGTTTAATTCGTTGAGGCTGCTGGTATATATGGGAGTAACACCGCTCAGTGTTTTAATGATCTGACCGGGCTTGCCATACGCATCATTCCATACCACCAGATCGATCAGGTTCTGATTGGTTCCGCTGATCACCGGGTTGAAATAGATCTGAATTCCACGAAGTGTATCGGCAACATTCAGCTTAAACTGAACAGCGTATGATCCTGCAGCACCATTTATCCCTATTCCGGCCTCGGCAGTACCATTATCATAGGCGTAGTAATTGCTGAATAACTGGTCGAAACTGATGGAGTCATTCGACCGGAACAGCGGATTCGGATCGGGGGTGAGCGTATGTATAATGTGGAAAACTACCTTTTCATCGTTTGAGGGAGGGAAGAAGAAATTCACCGGTGGACGGGCAAATGGTTTATAGGCTGAATACCCGTTTGTTACATAAGGATTTATTGTGTAACTGCCACCATCGTAGGTGCTGAAAGGAGCGAGAGAGTTTTTACGAGCGTTGTACTGATACGATACATTCTGATTCTGATTGTCAAGGTTGGCAATAGCAATATCAAGCGTATCCTTCATTTCGTTAACGAAGTTATTACGGTATTGCCGCAGCGGCATCGATTCATAGTTCCGCAACATTGATGGAGCGCGGTCGCCAAATGCTACGTCTCTTAAGATAGTATCGTGCAGGCTCCTGCCGGTTGTGAGGTAGACAACATCTATATTCCAGTTGCTTCCGTTACTGCGCCAGTCGGGTTGTGAATTGCCCGATAATGCAGCTATGTTGCGGAACCTGAACTGGAATCCGTTTTTGTAATAGTATGCACTGTCGGATATTGGAATGAGCACCTGCCTGAAATAGTGGTTATCGGGCATTGCAAATGTGTCAACAGGCGTTCCTCCATCAGTCGACCAGATCTGATTCCATTTTGGTAAAATAGTTGTTCCGCTTACCGTAACAATGGTATCATCGTCGCCGGGTGAATGAAAATCAAGGATTAATGAAGCTTTTTTTGATGGAGGGCTAATAGTCCGGCCCTGTGGCTGGTAATAGAAACTCAGGTATACTGAATCAGAGCGGCTGATGGCTTTTTTAACCGGGCTGAAGATTGAATCAAGCCTGATCGGAAGTGAAGTAAGGTTATCGGCATCGAAGGGATTAGGTCCTGCGGTTAGATAAAGCGCCCCTGTTTCGTCGAGTGCATCTAATGTGGCAACACCAATACTTGGTGGATATTTAGCAAAGTCGGTATTAATAAAAGCATAAGTATCAGCCCATCGCAGATGAGAAGGATACACTGAAATTACTGAGAAATCATCGTAAAATGGTAAGGTAATAGCCGCTGATGAATTTGCAGATGCCTGCCTGCTTAGATGCTGCCGGGCAACAACCGGATTAAACGACGGGAAAGTCAGTACTTCCTGTGCTGAAACAGAAATACCTATAATCAGTATTAATACTATGGCAAAAACGGTTTTTGTCATTCAATCGTATTGTTAGGGTAAAGGTGTTTCGGGTTGAATAGTGTCAATCACCAGGTTGTTTATGTACTC
>CAIJPI010000029.1 GCA_903822525.1 uncultured Bacteroidales bacterium
GTGCACACCAGGGGAAATTTATTTCGAGCCACTCGGAGAAATCTATACTTAATGAAGTGAAATCCATTACAGAAATGCCTGACTTTAGCGGTAATGTATCTGATCTGGGTGGTCCCTCTGCCAATATGTATAAAATGCAAGGCTTCGATCTCGATATTTGTGAAAAATGTAAAAGGCCATCCTGTATTTTCCCTGCAATATGTAACAACCTGAATACCGACCATAAACCACTCACCAATCTTTACAAACAGGCTGCAGCTATTAAAGGCATTAAAAAAATATATATAGGGAGCGGGATACGTTACGATATGCTTACCGGCAGGAGTCCGGAAGAAGATAAAAAGTTTGGATTAACCGATTATACCCGCAACCTGGTGAAATACCATGTTTCGGGTCGTTTAAAAGTAGCTCCTGAACATACCAGCGATCATATCCTTAAAATCATGAGGAAGCCTTCTTTTAAGTTGTTTCATCAGTTCAAGCAAACCTTTGACAAGTTGAACCAGCAGGAAGGCTTAAGGCAACAAATCATTCCGTATTTTATTTCGAGTCACCCCGGAAGCAACATCACCGATATGGCGCATTTAGCCTGCGAGACCCGCGAAATGGGGTTTCAACTGGAACAGGTACAGGATTTTACGCCTACACCCCTCACCCTGGCAAGTGCCATTTATTATTCAGGCATACACCCGTATACTGGCGAACAGGTGTTTACGGCCCGCAACCGGCAGGAAAAGGAAGATCAGCGAAAATTCTTTTTCTGGTATAAACCCGAAAACCGACAGTGGATCAGGCAGTCCCTGGCCAAAATGGGTGAATCTTCCCTTGCCGATCGTTTACTGGGAAGCGGAAAACGTTAATACATAAAGATTGCAGTAAGTTACATTCGGGCGTTACCGCTTTACAGTATGCTGTAAAATTGATAAAGGGTACATGAAGCTACATACCGGCTTAGTTTTCTTCTAGCTTTTTATCGATTTTTCTGCCGGATTTTTAAGCTTTTTGCATGGCAGGCAATATCCGGTATGTACACAAATTGTTCCTCCACAGGAATTGCATCTCCACCTGTTGAGCTCCTTCTGTAAAAAGCTGTCCAATCCCAATTTCTCAATAAAACCAAGGTTTTCGATCATACTCATCTGATACCTTAATCTGTACCTTTTATCCAGTTGCTTTAAACGTTTGCAGGGAAATTTTTGGCAGCCATAACAGTATTTTAACTCTGTTTCCTTTATAAATTCACAATTCCTGATGGCGCACCTTGTGCAATAATTTGCCGTTTGGGTATTTTCACCCCAACAACCTGCACATTTATTTTTATCCCTCAGGTATGCAAGGCAAATTCCGCAATTCATCCCACAAGGGGCGATCATTGATGGAGTTGCTTGGACCGGCATGGCGACAGATCTTTTAATTGTCCAAATATCATGAATATCAATACTCTCAGTACAAAATACCAAGGGATGGGAGTGAAGAATAACCAACAGTATCCGAAAAATTTATTTTGCCGGGATAATAATAACCGGGCAGGGAGCATGTTTGATCACTCCAGAGCATACACTGCCAATAAAAGCCCTGTAAAGAAAACCATGATTGTGGGCTCCCAGTACAATAAGATCAGCATTGTAGCTGGTGGCTTTTTCGACAATGGTTTCTACCACCGGACCTTTCACAAGCTCATAATCGGCTTTTACACCACGCTGGTGAAGGTATTCAGCCATCGAAGCCAGGTCCTTCCTGATGCGTTCGAATTCTTCATCCGTATCGGCAGGAATGACAGGCTGAACAATTTCGTTCCCGATATAAGCAGGAACAGGTACTTCAACATGCAGAATGTGGACATGGCTTTTAAAAGCCCCTGCAAATGTAGCAGCATAATCAATGGTTATACTTGCAATATCCGAAAGGTCAACAGCAACTAATATCTTATCCATGGGTCAGATTTTTGATATGTTTGCGGATTCAGGTCCACAAATATACTGAATATTGAGGGCAGAAGCAAGCCTTTTAGAAAGGAAGAAATGGTAAAATCTGAAATTGTTTCGTAGAACTTCGCACTTATCTTTCTGCAGTGTCATGTCTGGCATTGTTAGCCAAAGGTAATGGATAGAATATGAAAATTATGGCAGTTATAAGGCAAAGAAGCCTGTTTATTGAGAACCTATACCATGAGGGCACAGCACATACGTGAATTTTAAGATACTCTTCAGATCACAGTTATTGTTTGGGTAATCCTTTCCGGTTTCACTTATACGCACAATGAAACAGACCAGATGTACATTCAATATACCACTGCTGTTGAAATCTGAAAAGCTGGGGAAAGTTGCAACTGGATTTAAAAGTCAAATTTCATACCCGTTCTGAATCCCAGGGTAAGTTCATCCGTAGCCTGGTTGTCCTTCATGAGCACCGGTTTAAAATACCAGCGACTGGTTGGGGTAAAGGTAAGGCTGATCCTGTTCAGGATCCTATAGTTAAAATCGATGCCGGTAACAAAGTTCACATTCACATCGTTATACACAGGTTTGCTGATGTTCACACTTGTTATCAGGGCGTTGTACTGACCTTTTATCGTTTTTTCGGTTTTTGATATCAGGTCAGGATTGTTTAGCCTGATTCCAAAACCGGCTCCTGCATTGATCCAGGATGAGAATTTCCCTATACTGAATAGCTTTCTGCCG
Organism: uncultured Bacteroidales bacterium; assembly: GCA_903822525.1. GTDB lineage: Bacteria > Bacteroidota > Bacteroidia > Bacteroidales > UBA4417 > UBA4417. The sequence continues at coordinate 2,682 of CAIJPI010000029.1, forward strand.
ATTCCGAGGTTGTATGTGAGGTATTGATGCTTTTCGGTTCCCTGGTACTGCGACTCAATGCTGGCAACGTTATAGCTCAGGGTATCAATTTTGCCTCCTGGTCCAACAGCAGTTACAGGGGTTTTAATATCGTAGTTCATATCAAAATTAAGCTGCTCTTCGTTGTAAGCCATACCCAGGCTGGTATTAAACCTGACTTTTTCCTTGTTATAACTTGCGGTAAGATCAACATTATGAAAGAGTGAATTATCGGTGCCATTATTGATATTTTCGGGCAGATAATTCATAGCCAAGGCAAAATGGTTGGCACTAACGGCTTGTTTAAGCTCTTTTGGAGTATAATATTTTACGGCAGGCCTGCCTGATGTGTTTTTCTGTTCTTCCTGCAGCGCCGCAATTTTTGGTTCAATGGCAGTATTTGCAATTTCCTGGAGTGGTACCGATGCATCGTGTATAGCTGTATTCTGGGCAAATGGTTCTGCTGTTATTTCTGCAGGAACCTGTACTTTAGTCTCCTGAGGTGTTATATTTTCTGTAATGTTGCTGGCAATTTCTGTCTCAAGTGAAACTGAATTTTGTGTACCTGAAGAATAGGCCGGGGAATGATTTTCTTTTAGGATCCTTTTATTGTATTTATGTTGTACCAGAGGTTCCGGTGTTTCAGCTGTTAAAGTAGTGGATTGTTCGCCGGCAGCAGGAGGAACTTCTTTCAGTACATGACTTGCAATACCTGGTACTGATATTTTTTGCTGTTTGGTATCTGTAAAGCGTGAAATGCCAAAAAATAAAAGCAGCACAGCAGCAGCGGATAAGGCTATCCGGGCAGCAATTTTTAAATTGGCAGCGCGGTTGAGTCTGCCATAAATCACATTCCAGGCTCCCTGGTCAGGGGAATGAAGAGGCAACTGATTCAGTTTATCCTGGTAAGCTGCGTCAGCATGCATAGCATCAAGCTTTGCTGATAGGCGCTGCCATGATCCCGCATCAGGGGAATGCGATGGAAGTTGTTCACTCAACCTCTTTTTAATAGGGTTCCTGTTTTCGTCCATGTTCATTAGTCCATCAAGGCTGAAAGTCGGTTTTTAAGCATTTTTTTAGCATGATGAAGCTGCGATTTTGAAGTTCCTGTCGAAATGCCGAGCATTCGGGCTGTTTCTTCATGGGTATACCCTTCAACTTCGGTCAGCAGGAAAACGGTTCTGTATCCATCAGGTAATGAAAGAATTACCTTTTCGAGGTACTCGCTGTTCAGGGTATCAGGGATCAGAATCATTTCATCGCTTTTTGCTTCGTCCATATCGGCAAATGCCAGAGTTCGGTTTTTCGAAAGCTGCCTTAAAGAAGTACGTACGACTATTGTTTTTATCCAGGCACCTAATGTTGAATCGAACCTGTACTGTCCGATATCGCGGAATACCTGTATAAAGGCATCCTGCAGGGCGTCGTGGGCATCGTCGCGGTTGTTAACAATGCGGTAAGCAATGGTGAACATGGCATCGCAATACTTGTGGTATAGGTCGCGCTGGGCAATACGATCATTACGGGTGCAACCGTGCACAAGTTCCCGCTCTGTTTCGCTTTTATTCCCGGTAATAAGTCGTACTATGGTCCTCAATACTGTATTGGTTTAGCCTTTCACAAAAGTAATACTTAATTTGCCAATGTTGACACTTTTGCTTAACTGCTTCGCTTTCTTCAGCTTTCTGAACAGTAAAGGGAACAGGATTAACCAAAGGGTTGTATCTCCTTTAACAATTCCTTCTTTTCGACTGTACAGTGAACAAATCAGTGTTTTGTTTTTTACATAGTAGTAGCGATCTTCAAAGGATTCGGGATAAAAAAAAGACGTCTGTTAGAGTTAAACTTTATGAATAGAAACATTATTACATGCTGCAAATCAGATTAATAGCTTATTTTGAATTTGTATTTAGGTTGTAATTGACCTGAAAGCAATTCGCCGCTTAAGATATTTGAACAGATATTATCCTGCTTTCACCGATTACAGAAGCTCTTTTACATAATTCAGACTGTTTTTCAGATTTGGTAAAGAATAAAATTTCATCTTTGTTATGTGATAAGTATCCGCATTAAATATAATAAGTACCTCGATTTGTTAACCAAATGTTCAAACCCAAAAACCATATGAAAAAAAATGTGTTTATCTTGATTCATAGCACTATAGCAATTATGCTGGCGGTATTTATACTGCTTGCCGGCACTGAAGCTACGGCTCAAAAAACAAAAGCTAAAAAAGAAGCTGTAAAACAGGAAGCTAAATCCGATACCTTAAAGTCAGGCACTTTCGGTGGTTTAAAATGGCGCTCTATCGGGCCGGCCTTCACTTCGGGGCGGATTGCCGACTTTGCAGTAAATCCTAACAACCACAGCGAATGGTTTGTAGCCGTTGCTTCGGGGCATGTATGGAAAACTGTCAATAACGGTGTAACCTTTGAGCCGGTTTTCGACGGGCAGAAATCATACTCGATAGGAGTAGTGGTTATTGATCCCAATAATACCAGCGTGGTTTGGGTTGGAACAGGCGAAAATAATCATCAGCGTGCCTTAGGCTATGGTGATGGCGTATACAAGAGCATCGACGGTGGCAAGTCGTGGAAAAACATGGGTCTCAAAGACTCAGAGCATATAGGCAAAATAGTAATAGACCCGCGGAACAGCGATATTGTATTTGTAGCCGCCGAAGGTTCCGTATGGGGTCCGGGCGGCGATCGCGGTCTTTATAAAACGACTGATGGTGGCAAAACCTGGAAGAAAGTGCTGGAAATAAGCGAAAACACCGGGGTGAATAATATTCTTATCGATCCTAGGAATCCGGACGTAATGTATGCCAGCAGCGAACAGAGGCGCAGGCATGTTTTCACCAAGATCGGTGGAGGCCCCGAAACAGCAATCTACAAATCCGTGAATGCAGGAGAATCCTGGGATAAACTGAAAAGCGGACTTCCGGGCGGAGATATGGGTGGAATCGGAATGGCTATTTCGCCTGTGAATCCCGATTATATTTATGCCATTATAGAAGCTGCCGGCGATGCAAGCGGTTTTTACCGTACAACAAACCGTGGGGCAAGCTGGCAGAAAATGAGTGATCATTCAGCCCAGGGTCAGTACTATAACGAAATATATTGCGATCCGAAAGATGTTGAAAAAGTGTATTCGACCGAAACGGTTTCACAACTTACCGAGGATGGCGGCAAAACCTGGCGTGCTTTGGGCAATAACAAACGCCATGTCGACGATCACGCCATATGGATAGATCCATCCGATACCCGGCACTTCCTCATTGGTGGTGATGGTGGGATATATGAATCCTTCGACGGAGGCAAAGAATATCTGTTCAAATCGAATCTTCCGGTAACACAATTTTACCGGGTACAAGTCGATAATTCAGCCCCGTTCTATTATGTGTATGGTGGCACGCAGGATAACAACAGCTTCGGAGGGCCTTCACGAACGATAAGCGGATCAGGAGTAGTGAGCGACGATTGGTTTGTAACCTGTGGCGGAGATGGATTCTGGTCGCAGGTTGACCCTGTCGATCCCAATATTGTGTATTCCGAATCGCAGTACGGCGGCATGGTACGTTATGATCGCAGAAGCCAGGAAGCCATTGATATCAGGCCTGAGCCACGCAAAGACGAACTCACTTACCGCTGGAACTGGAATACTCCTTTGATCCTGAGTCCGCATTCGCCAACCCGCCTTTATTGTGCAGCCAACAAAGTATTCCGCAGCGACGATCGCGGAAACACCTGGCAGGTTATCAGTGAAGATCTTACTGCACAAATTGATCGAAATACCTGGCCTGTGATGGGCAAATACTGGAGTTACGATGCCGTTGTAAAAGATATTTCTACCTCGCTTTATGGAACCATTATTTCACTCGATGAGTCACCGGTAAAGGCAAACCTTTTATTTGCCGGAACTGATGATGGTGTGATACAAGTTACCGATGATGGCGGTAAAACCTGGTCGAAAACGGATAAATTCCCGGGAGTCCCAGAGAATACGTATGTAAGTGACCTGTTGGCTTCGCGTTTCGACGAAAATGTTGTGTATGCCGCCTTCGATAACATACTGCGTGATGATTTCACTCCCTATATATTGAAAAGCACCGATAAAGGCCATACCTGGACCTCCATTGCTGCCAATCTGCCAAAGAAAGAAACCATTCACAGCATACAGCAGGATTTTATTAACCCTGATCTTTTGTTTGTGGGTACGGAATTCAGCTTCTATTTCAGTAACGATGGAGGTAAGATATGGGTACAACTTAAAAATGGTATGCCTTCAGTTCCTGTTCGTGATATTGCTATTCAGAAAAGGGAAAGCGACCTCGCTCTGGCTACCTTTGGCCGTGGCTTCTATATTCTGGATGATTATTCGCCACTGCGCCTGGTTACAAAGGATATGCTCGAGAAAGATGCGCATATCTTCCCTGTGAAAGATGCGCTAATGTATATTCCTTCTGATACCAAATACGGGCAGGGGTCTACCTATTTTATTGCAAAAAACCCTGATTTTGGAGCAGTTTTCACATATTTTCTGAAAGAGGCACCTAAAACAATTAAGGATTTACGCCAGGAGCGTGAAACCAAATTGTTCGAAAAAGGTGAACGCATTCCGCAACCTACTGAAGCTGACCTTCGTGCCGAACGCGACGAAGTTCCGGCATATCTTACATTTACTATAGCCGATGAAAGCGGGAACGAAATATGCCGGATAAATAAAGCTCCATCATCAGGTATAAACAGGATCAACTGGGATTTGCGGTACCACGATTTTTCGCCGGTTGACGGGAAAGAAAAATACGATCCGTTTGCAGCTTCCGGAAGTGGAATTCCTGTAATGCCGGGTAAATACAAGGTGAGTATGTCGATAACCGTTCACGATACGGTAAAAGCACTTGCCGGTCCTGTTGAATTTAATGCTGTGACCTTGAATAACGCCACCCTTCCTGCTACCGACAAAGTAGCCTTAGCTAGTTTTCAAAAGAAAGTGGCCGAACTTACCCGTGTAATGCAGGGTACCGGCAATTATCTTGAAGATCAGCTTCAGCATTCGTATGCACTTCAGGCGGCACTAAATGCTGTTCCGGGAGCCAATACAGAATTACGTGCTCGCATCAGCAGCGTATCGAAGCAGTTGGAGGATATTAAACTGAAATTCAATAACAGGAGCAACCGCCCCAGCGATGAAGAAAATGCACCGGCACCGGTAACCTTTAATAACCGGCTTGGTAAAATGGCCTATTCACACTGGGGTTCAACAGCTGCGCCGACTCAGATGCAGCTCGATGCGTATGAAATACTGATGGCTGAATTCCCTCCGGTTTACGATCAGATAAAACAGATTGGAGAAACAGATTTGAAAAACCTGGAGAAAGAAGTTGAAAAACTTGGAGCTCCGGCAACTCCCGGCAGGCTTCCTGTATGGAATAAATAATCCGGTTGGTGTCTGCACACCCGAAGGGTGTCTGACACCAGACAGTTTAATCCGTTTGTGAGTAAGCAAAAGCACCCTGCTATTTGAGGGTGCTTTTGCTTTTTAAAGGGATTGGGATTTATCCTTTGAAAAATGCAGATATAGAGTTCGTTACTTTTTCAATCTGCTCACCAGTCAGATCATAAAAAAACGGTAACCTCACCAGACAATCTGCATATCGTTCTGCTTCAGGTAAAGGTAGCCCGGTATATTTTGCCTTAAAGTAAGGACTTTGATGCAAGGGCAGGTAATGAAAAACTGCTTGAATCCCTTTTTTATTCAAATACTGTATGAGCTGGTTTCGTTGGGCAGGCTCGCGGGTGACAATGTAAAACAGATGTCCGTTGTGTGTTGCATAATCAGGAATAAACGGAAGCTGAAGGTCGCCTGATTCCTGCAATGGGCTCAAGAATTTCTGGTAGGAGGCAAAAATAGTTTTCCTTTTTTCCTGTATATCATCCAGCCTGTCGAGTTGTCCCAGAAGGTATGCTGCAGCTAAGTCCGAAGGCAGAAACGAGGAACCTACATCGACCCATCCGTATTTATCGATCTCGCCCCGGTAGAAGGCTGCCCTGTTAGTGCCTTTCTCCCAGATAATTTCTGAACGCGGTGCCAGGCTCATCTCATTTACAACCAGCATACCACCTTCACCGCAACTGATATTTTTTGTTTCGTGGAACGAAAATGCGGCCATATGCCCAATGCTTCCAAGCGGACGGCCTTTATAAAAGGAGTCGATGGCATGAGCTGCATCTTCAATGACAAGCAGATTGTGGCGGGCTGCAATCTGCATCACCGTATCCATTTCGCAGGCAATACCGGCGTAATGGACAACAACAATTGCTTTGGTGCGGACAGAGATCAGGCTTTCGAGTTTTCCTGCATCGATATTAGGATTCTCGGGATTGCTGTCGGCAAAGATTATGGTGGCTCCGCGCAGAATAAACGCATTGGCGGTCGAAACAAAGGTAAACGAAGGCATTATTACTTCATCGCCAGGTTCAATCCGTGCAAGCAAGGCTGTCATTTCGAGAGCGTCGGTGCAGGATGTGGTTAGCAGGACCTTGCCAAAACCATATCGTTGCATGAAAAAATCGTGACATTTTGCAGTAAACATGCCATTCCCCGAAATTTTACCCGATGCGCCTGCTGCTGCTACATGAAGTGTTTCGCAACCGGTAAAGTGAGGTTTGTTGAACGGGATTTCCATGATTTACTGTGTTGTAAGGAGGTTGTTACTTGTCAATGTGGAGGCAACTGTGTATCCTATGCTATATTTTTATACTTTTGATCACGCAAACATAAACAGATTATTCCGGTTCAAAAATAAGCATTTGCTGATAAAAATTGATACCCGGCTTATTTTAACTTTTTTACATGCCTTCCATTCCTGATAAAAAAAAACTGCAAAGCCTGCGGATGTTCTTCATCCTGGGAAGGCCCCGTTCGGGCACAACCCTTCTGCGCACACTTTTTGAAGCCCATCCGAACATTATCACAGCCCCCGAATGCAGTTTCATAGTGAATATGGAACCGAAATACGGAAAAGTACGTTTCTGGACGAAGGAAATTCTTCGCACATTTTATGACGACCTTCAGCTGAATCCAAAAATCAGAAACTGGGACCTCGATAAGGATGCAACAATCGAAAGCCTGTTGCAGTGTGAAGGAGAAAATACATTTCAGAATATCTGTAAAGTTATCTACCTGAATTATAATTCGGTGTTTGAGAGTGGGGAAGTACTTTGGATTGCTGACAAAAATCCGGTTTATGCCACCTATGCCGAAAGATTGATGAAAATATTCCCTGATGCGGTATTTTTACAGATAACCCGCGACCCA
>CAIJPI010000030.1 GCA_903822525.1 uncultured Bacteroidales bacterium
ATATGAATAGGTGTCAATTCATATTGAATAAAAAAAAATAAAATGGCGCTAAGCCTTTATTATCAAACGAATAACAATTAACCATATAGCAACATAATTTTAAATTTAAATCGTATACTTATGAAAAAGTTTACATTTTTTGCAATTATTGTTATAATTGCATCTTCATTCAGCCTCCGCGCTCAAAATACTACCTATAGATGGGCAGTAGGTTTAAATTGGCAGTTTGAAGATTTCAATTCCGTTCACCTTAGCGTACCCGACCAGTTTAAATACACAAAATGGCAGGGATATAAATTCCCATCGGCTATTTCAGTTGGCAGAAATATAAATCCTTCATTTAATGTTTTCGGCCAGTTTGGTATCAGCAAACTCGAAATGGACAGAATGAAAGATCTGGGACAAGAGCTAAGCAGCGATAAATTCTGGACGGGTGATATAAACATTGCATATAAACTTGCCAATGGATATATCATGAAAGAAACCAGCTGGTTCGACCCATATGTGTATTTAGGATTTGGTGCTGCAAGCATCAAGGACCTAGATGCAACCAATGGCACCTCCTATATCAAACAGGTGACAGGCGTTGGATTCAATTTCTGGCTTACAGAAACTGTTGGTCTGAATGTTCAGGGAGCATATGATTATATGATAACTCCAAAACTTTCAACAACTGAGGCAAAACGTGATGATTATATGCATTACACCTTGGGTATCAAGTATCGTTTTGGTGCAAAGGACACTGATGGCGACGGCGTAAAAGATAAAGATGATCTATGTCCTGAAGTTCCTGGCAAAGTTGAACTCGCAGGTTGTCCTGACAAAGATAATGACGGTATTGCTGACAAAGATGATGCATGTCCTGACGTTGCTGGAAAACCAGAATTTAAAGGTTGTCCTGATACCGATGGTGATGGTATTATTGACAGCGAAGATGCCTGCCCAACAGTTGCAGGAAAGAAAGAACTTAACGGCTGTCCTGATAAAGATGGAGACGGCGTTGCTGATAAAGATGACAAATGTCCGGATTCACCTGGCAAGAAAGAACTTGGAGGTTGCCCTGACCGTGATAATGACGGTATAGCTGACAATGATGATGCATGTCCTGATGTTAAAGGTATTGCACAGTTCAATGGCTGTCCTGATACAGATGGTGATGGTGTTGCAGATAAAGATGACAAATGTCCTGATGTATTCGGCGTAGCTTCAAACTTTGGCTGTCCTGAAGTAAAGAAATTCGAATACTTCAAAGTTGTTTACTTTGGAATTGACAAATCAGTTATGATGACCAAGTACACCAAGGATCTTGATGAAGTTGTTACCATCATGAATGATCATGCTGATGTTAGTGTTGCCATCGAAGGTTATGCCGACTCACAAGGAAATGATGCTTACAATATGAAGCTGTCAGAAAAACGTGCTGATTATGTAATCAACTATCTTGTAAAGAAAGGTGTTGCTAAAACGCGCCTGATGAAGAAAGCCTTAGGTGAAGCTAACCCGGTAGGCGATAACAAAACGGCAACCGGTCGTGCTCAGAACCGCAGGGTAGAAATAAAAACCGTGAATTAATCCAAATTAATTCAGCGATATAAAAAAAGGCTAACCTCACGGTTAGCCTTTTTTTATTTGATAGCGACAGAAAACCGGACAAGTGGAACATTTTAAATTACCTTCATTCCAAAAACTAAAACATTTATTTAGCTTCGGATATAAGCCTGCCGTCCAATTGCAGACATTGTAGAATACGCTTTTTGAAATTCAAACAAGTCATATGCCTTGTTTCAAGAACCTGTGAAATCTCGGATGCCGGTATGGCAGGCGAACCACAAACCATATAGGCTATTTCGAAAGCTTTTGGAAGATCCATCCTGCAATGATGGAAAATGGTATGTGCAGTTGCAGATTCATCTTTTTTACATCGGGTGCACCTACGCGAAAACGAAGTCCGCCCATGGCAGAAACGATCGTTGCCACAGTGGCGGCATATAAATCCATCTGCCCATTTGGCATGTGACAGTATTTTAAGACATTCGTCCTGAGTACTGAATTTTTCACTGAAGCTATCAGGGTTAAGCTGGCCAATTAATTCCTTTAGGTTAACAATTCGTTGAATTTCCATGCGTTATATTCATCTGTTATTAATTTGTTTTTTAACGGTCAGATGGAATACGCCAGATTGATCATAATATCATCATCAGTTGGTGATTTCTTGCAATCATGGCTATTTCATGTGTACATATTCAAATTCATGACAAAATTACAGTGGCATAATAATTGTTGACAAAAATACAAATTAATGGTGATCTTTATACGATATATCGAATAATAAATATATCTTTGCATCACTAAAACAGGTACTTCAATTTAAACAAATATAAAATGAAAAACACATTCTTTGGATTAGCATTCCTCACGATTTTATGGCTAAGTAGTTGCGGAGGATCAGCCATATCCGAAAACAAACCAGTTTCATCAGATACTGAAAAAGGTATTGTTGCTCCGGCTAACTCATCAACAGGGGCAATACCCGAAAACAATGCCTCATCGTCGGCAACAGGAAATGAAGCAGTCATTCAGCTAACCAAGGCTATGTTCCTCGAAAATGTATATAATTACGAGAAGAACCCCAAAAAATGGACCTATATTGGTGATAAACCCTGTATAATTGACTTTTATGCTGATTGGTGCAGGCCATGCAAAATGGTGGCACCTATAATGGCTGAACTGGCAGAAAAATACAAAGGCCAGATAACAGTTTATAAAGTAAATACAGACCAGGAACGCGAGTTAGCAGAATTTTTTGGAATCCGGAGTATTCCGACTTTGTTTTTCTGTCCTGCTCAAAACGATCCGCAGATGACTCAGGGTGCGTTAACAAAAGAAAACTATGAAAAGATAATAACAGAGGTACTGTTAAAGAAAAAATAATTTACACAACCTGAAAAATAAAAAATAAATAATAATGGAACATTTAACAAAAGAGACTTTTCTCGAAAAAGTATTTAATTACGAAAAGAACCAGGAATGGAAATTTGAAGGCAATCTGCCTTGTTTGATCGATTTTTATGCTGACTGGTGCGGACCCTGCAAAATGGTTGCGCCTATTCTGGATGAACTTTCAATAGAATTCGATGGAAAAATCAATATTTACAAGGTAGATACTGAAACTGAACAGGAATTAGCTGCCGCATTTGGTATACGAAGCATTCCTTCGATGCTCTTCTGCCCTAAAGAAGGTAAACCTCAGATGGCCATGGGGGCCTTGCCAAAACAAGCAATGACTGATGCCATCAATGAAGTATTGCTCGCATCGAACTAAATTCTGTGAAATTTAAGAGTGAGGGTGGCCTGATTGGCTGCCCTTTTTCTTTTTAGTACTTTTGCACAAATGCTTCTAATGAAACCTGTACTACTTTCAACAGCATACCTCCCTCCTATTTCCTGGATGGCTGTTTCAATTCAATCCCTTAGTATTGATATTGAAGTACAGGAAACATACCCCAAACAAACCTTCCGCAACCGTTGTAAAATATACACTTCAGCGGGAGTACTCAGCCTTACAGTGCCTGTAAAGATGACAAATGGTAATCATACAAAAACTGCCGATATTGGGATAGATAATTCGAAAAACTGGCAGCAACATCATTGGCGGTCGATAATCACAGCATATAATAAATCTCCATACTTTCTATACTACCGCGATCTTCTTGAGCCTATATTTTCAAAGAAGCATGAGCGACTTCTTGATCTGAACCACCAAATACTTAGTGGTATAATTAAAGGATTGCTTGTTAATCAGCTTAATATACGTACTACCCATCAGTACGATTTCATGCCAAATGGATACGATTTCCGAAATAGTTTTCATCCCGCATTAGCAACCCCACAAGGAATACACATTGAATTGCCAAGGTATATGCAGGTTTTTGAGTCAATTCACGGATATATCCCCGATCTCAGCATTATCGATCTGCTTTTCAATCTGGGACCGGATACACTGCAGTATCTCGCAGCTGTTAAACTTTCAATTCAGGATGGATCAGTGTGCCGAAGGATATTCGATCCTGATGTGGTAGATGCTAAGTAATTTCTTCTTAATAATTTTCTTGATGGTTGAAATATCTTTTAACGTAAGTGAAGAGTTGCGGAATTGCCTGTATTCCATCTGATTATCAATCAGACGTTCAACCAGTTCACTTACCTCCCGCTCTGTAGGTGCTTTTAGTGACCGTGAAGCTGCTTCGATTGAATCGGCCATCATCAGGATAGAAGTTTCCTTTGAATGCGGAACCGGGCCTTTATACCTGAAAGGTGATGCATCAAAGTTGACATCACCGGCTTCTTCCTTAAATTTATTATAGAAGTACTGAGTATACCTTGTCCCGTGATGGGTTCGGATAAAATCTATTATTGCTTCAGGAAGCTTATTTAAACGGGCTTTTTCGATTCCTCTGATCACATGCCCGGTAATGATTCGGGCACTTTCCTCGTACGAAAGGTCATCATGTGGATTGATTCCACCCGACTGGTTTTCAATATAATACATAGGCATATCCAATTTACCTATATCATGATACAAGGCTCCTGTGCGTGCCAGAAGCGAATTAGCTCCAATAGCACGGGCAGCCTCTTCAGCAATATTTGATACTATTAGTGAATGTTGAAATGTACCCGGTGATTTCATGGCCAGTTCGCGGAGAAGTGTTGAATTTGTATCTGACAATTCAATAAGAGAAACATCTGTAACCATTCCGAAAATCTTTTCGAACAGATATATCAAGGGGTATGAAAAAAGAGTTAGCATCGCACTAATACCGAACATGAGGAAACTGGTTCTGTTTAACTGATCAACAGAACCGTCCTGCATCAATGTCATCCCGATATATATCACAGAATATGAAATCAATATCATTAAAGATGTAAAGAAGAACTGTGAACGATGATGCAGGTGTACGATACTGATTATAGTAAAGATACCTGTAATAAGCTGCATAAACAGAAATTCAAAACTGTTGGGAACCAGAAAGCCCAGAATAATTATTGTGATAATATGGACAAACAAGGCCAGCCGGGTATCATAAAATGTACGCACTATGATCGGAACAAGACAGATTGGAACAGCCATGATATACGAAATATACATATTCATGACAAATGTGGTAAAGGTGACCATGATGGTAACCAACAAAAGCAGGAGGACTATGTTACGGTTTTCGCTGTATATATCATGCCTGAACGTATACATAAAAAGACCGAAAACGAGAAGTGCCATTGAAATCAGAATTAAGCGGCCAAGCAGAATCATTTTAAAATTGTATCCTGATCCTGACTTCGATTCAAACTCGAGCCGAAGTGATTCCAGTTGCTGATACTTGGTTTCATTAACAAGTTCTCCTTTTGCGATGATACGTTCTCCTTTTTGAACCATTCCTCTGGTGATCGAAATACTGGCTAACGATTGCTCCTTTTGAACCAAAGTTATATCTTCATCGTAAAGAACATTATACATAATGCTAGCCTGCAGTAATGGCAGCATAAATTTTCCGTCGACCCCCTGAACAGAAGCCAGGTTCAATAAAATATATTCATTTGCTTTGCCAATTGTAAACAGATTGTTTATCGGAACAATCTTAGCGGTATTATCTTTTACCACAGCTATCATGAATTCAGGATTCTTATTTTCCAGTTCAGGGATCATTTCGATGATACCTTTGGAATAAATACTATCGAGCAGAGCAAATCCTGTTTTTATAATCAGTTCCTTTGCCTGAGATGTTACCTGGGGCTGATCTGTTCTATCAAGACGTGCTAAAAAATCACTTTTGACATATTCGATTTTTTCCGCATCAACCCTGAAAAAAAAGTACGCTTCGGCAAGTGCCGTTTTACGTTCTTTTTGTAATTCCGATTGCTGTTTAAGAATAGCGAAATCGAATGGAGCAATCAGATCTTCATGCTGCCAGGGTTTTCCCCGCTGAAACTCATATTTGAATTTCCCTTCCCGCGGGAATAAAGCAAGTAAGATAACCAATGTGATAAGAAACAATAATATCTTGTTGATCTGGTAATAATTATTCCATTGTTTCTTGGTTATGATAAATTTCATCAGGTAGAAATTGGGCATACGAATATATGAATTTTTGTTTTCAAACGGCCAATTACTATCTTTGACTTCTGATCTGATGTGCAAGGGGAAGAATCTTGATCCGTCAATAATCTAATTGTCATTTATCTTAATGATTATGAATGCAATATGTCCTTTATCGCAAATCCCTGTAAGGTCAGAACCTTCGGACCGGAGTGAAATGGTGACCCAGATCTTATTCGGGGAAACCTTCAGTATTCTCGAGGAAAGAGGGAATTGGGTATTGATACACATTCATCTTGATGACTATGAAGGCTGGATAGACCGAAAACAGGCCTTGATTATAGACAATGAATACCCGGAACAGGTCAACCCAAAATCAAAACACGTTCTTGCCGACAAAACAGGAATCTGCAAGTGTAAGAATGATGGAACACAAATTCTGCTCAGCAAAGGATGTAATCTTCCTTCAGAAGGAAATGGTATTTTCAGGGTAGCACATAAAACATTTGTTACAAGCAGTAAAATCAAAGCTATTCCCAAAAAATTCCATGCTTCAAAGGTTGTTGCACAAGCTATGGATTACCTTAACGTTTCCTACTTGTGGGGAGGACGCAGTATAATGGGTGTTGATTGTTCGGGGCTTATTCAGGTTGTTTATCATATGTGCGGGTTTAATTTGCCCCGGGATGCATCACAGCAGGCTATTAAAGGTACAGCAATCGACTTTATTGACGAAGCACGTCCAGGAGATCTTGCTTTCTTTGATAATCCTTCCGGTGAAATAATACATGTAGGTATTATGATCAGCCCTGATAAAATACTTCATGCATCAGGATGCGTCAAAATAGAGCGGATTGATCATAACGGAATTTTCAATGCAGAACTAGGAACTTACAGCCATAGCCTCAGAATTATAAAAAGGCTGTAATACTGATTTTTTCTATGTTTCATTAGTTTTTAAAAAGTTA
>CAIJPI010000031.1 GCA_903822525.1 uncultured Bacteroidales bacterium
TATAACATACATATATACAAACAATTATAATTATAAGTTAAATATTTATTAGGATAAATTGTTAATAACATATTTAATTTTTATTTTACATATTCATTTTATTAACATAAATTTGAAAATTGAATAGGTATAAGAAGCAATTGATACAAAAACAACCTGATAGTATTGCATATTTTATATCAAAAAGCTATAAAACCCCTTATATGTATTCCTGGTGAATCCGAATACAACGTAAATACAATATAAATTTACAAAATGCCTTTAAAATTTCCTTTAGCGCAATAACGCAAAGTTATTAATTGCAGATGATTAGCATGTTAAAATTAAATTTCGCATAGTGTTTGCAATGAGATAATTGTTGAATAATATAGGGTTACTGTAAAATTAATCCCCCCTAAAATAAACTATTGTAAAATAAGCAAAGAAATAAAAGTCGGTACCAACAAAGAAAGGAGAAGAAACCGGTTCGGCCATCAGAAACCCTGTAAATGCTTTTGCAGGGATATGTTATTGTTATTAAAGCTTTTACTCCTCTCTTTTAACGATTTAAATTCTGGAAATGAAACGATTCAAATTCCTTCAAAAATGGTTATTTATTTCTCTTGTTTTTTATTCAACCTGTTTATTCAGCCAAAGCAATTCTTTTATCCGAACCTTTGCAAACGGTAATACGCAAGCTACTACTTCAGCTATTGAAATCGCAGATGAAGGTTATATACTTACCACAACCGAAACATTACCCGGAAACAACCTCCTTCCAAATTTGATTAAAATAAACCTGGAAGGAGATACAATTATGTCACATGCGATCCCTGACAACTATGGCAATGGGTGGCTTGCAGTACTTATGAAGCTTTCGGATGGGGTTAACATAGGTATAGGGCCGTATTCAAGTGTTGGGAATACGCAGAATAAACTCTGGGTAATTCTTTTTGATAACGAGCTTAATATATTAAAAACTAAAAAATACGATGTCCCGTACAAAATATTTAAACTTGGTAGCTGCCTGGATCATTACGGAGTAGCGGGGTTATTGTTTTGGATTTATAGAACCACGCGAAAGGATTCGCGCGGTAGCGGGGGGGGGGGGATGTCGGATGTTGAATTTCGGGAATACTGATTTTATAAGTATGGTACTCCCCACAATGGTGAACCCGGTGGTGAGCTATAATAGCATTACAAACTAAAATCATGGAAGGAAGTAACCAATGTAGTTTTGGTTATTTCCTTCTATAAATTTACAAAAATATGAAACTTTAAATCGGTAAACATGAAACTTTCAGGAAAAATAGGAGCTGTAGTATTTGTTTTAATTATGCTATGTGTTTATAGTTCAAAAGGACAGAATGATACATTTATTAAATATCTCGATAGCGGATTTGATGATATTGTATATTCTACAATTGAGGTTCCAAATGGTGATTATATTATTTCATCCTTTTCAATAAATAAAGGCAAATCTGTGTTGTTGAAAATCAATTGCCTGGGAGAATTAGTTTTAACTAATGAACTTAAAGACAGATATATAATTTATAATTTGTTCCCTGATACAAATGGTAATTTTATTGGGCTTGGATCCGTTTCCGATGAGATGTTTACCAAGAACCAATTTTTGCTAATTCGGTTTGATAGTAATTTCAATATACTGGACGAAAAAAGATATTCTGTTCCTTATCGAATAATGAATATAAAATATTGTGTCGATCACTTTAACAATCTTATCTGCAATATTCAATTATATAATATTAATAGTAACGACCCATTTGATCTTTCCATATTTAGGCTCACTATGAATGGCGATTCTCTAAATTACAAGCATTTTGAATCACCTAACATACAAATAAGTAATTCAATAATGGAGAAACTTGATCATTCAGGATACTATTTGCCGGAAAATGGGCGAATTGATCCAGTTTGCAGTCCATATTTAAATAATATGATCGAATTGGATTACGATTTCAGTATCACTTTTGAGGATTCTATTACTAATGATATAGGATTGCATACAACTATGCGCAAGTTTAACGATAGCCAGTATTTAATTTCAGGCAATAAATACATCCCTTTTACTCCTTATGAAAATGAGTTTATTGCATTAGAAAAGCTGGATGCAACCTATCAAGCCTATGCTTATTCCACAATAGGACCTTTAATGGTGGATACAATTACATATCCTGCATGGTTCAGAAGTCTGGATTTTATCGATACCAATAATATTTTTGTTGGAGGAACGGTTAATTTTAACCTGAATCAAATACCTGACAGGAAGTCATATTTTATACTTACCAACCTGGATTCGGAACTGAATAAACGTTGGCAATATTTTTATGGATTTGATAGATACTACGAAATGAGTGGTATATTGGCAACAAGTGACGGAGGCTGCTTATTATATGGAACTTACTGTAATTATACCAACCCTGCAACAAATGTAAAAGATATAATACTGATAAAAGTAGATTCCTCGGGATTGGTAACGGGTATTCCGCATAACCCTGATTTCATTATTTCCAGTGCCATTCTTTACCCCAACCCCGGCCGTGAGCAGCTAAATATACAATCCGGTCCGCAGATCAACGGTGCAGCGTTTACCCTGTACGATATGCAGGGCCGGCCTGTTTTAGAGGAAAATATAAATGCAACGCAACTTCGGCTTAATACATCAAACCTTGTTTCAGGCACTTATCCCTGGCAGATCGTATTTAAGAACAACGTAATTGAAAGCGGGAAATGGGTAAAGCCCTAGTGTTGGGTTTTTATGTCGGATGTCGGATGTTGAATGTCGGGAATACTGATTTTATAAGTTCTAAACCTATCATATCAGCACCCCAATAAACTATGGTAAAATTTGCAAAGGAATAAAAACCGCTACTTTTTAAAAAAGGAGCAAAACCCAGGCCGGCCCTTCGCTAACATTCCAACATCCAACATCCAACATCCAACATCCAACATCCAACATCCGACATCCGACATCCGACATCCGACATCCTTCACTTCACTCTCCCCGGATTATTGCTTACAAACGCCCCCCATCCGGTATAACTGGTAGCCGGTCCTTCGGCAGTACGCTGAAAATAATGGCAGCAAGCCACAGCAACGGCATCGGTAGCATCAAAGTATTTGGGCTGTTCAGCAATAGTTACAAGCCGGTTTATCATAGCCGAAACCTGTTCCTTCGAAGCATTACCATGCCCGGTAATAGATTGTTTTACTTTACGGGGCGAGTACTCAAAAATAGGAATATCGCGGTACAGGGCAGCAGCCATGGCTACACCCTGCGCGCGGCCCAGCTTAAGCATACTCTGTACGTTTTTGCCAAAAAAAGGTGCTTCCAGGGCCACTTCATCCGGATGGTAATGATCGATAAGGGCAAGTACTTTTTCGAAAATGCTTTTAAGCTTCAGCGGATGCGTTTCAAGGTGATCAAGTTTGATAACGTCGAGCGCAATCAGTTCAATTTTCTTACCTTTATCCGCAATTAACCCAAAACCCATAATATTGGTTCCGGGGTCGATGCCTAAAATGATTCGTTCGCTTGCCAAAATATGTAGAAGTGGTGTTAATGTAAAATGTAACTCAGTGGTTGAAGAATGTTCAAAGGTTCAAGGGTTCAAGGGTTCAAAGGTTCAAGGGTTCTTTGTGCCAGTTTCCAGACTCCAGTATCTAGTTTCCAGACTCCAGACTCCAGATTCCAGACTCCAGATTCTATGCCTGAATTTCGTTACCCCAATCCCTAACCCCTAATCCCTAACCCCTGTCTTTTTCCGTGAAACTAACGTCAAAAGTACGAAAAACACTGGATATTGCCATACGGCTTCTGATAGCCACCGTGGCATTATCGTATATTTTTTATCGTATATATAACCTTCCTCAGGGCCAGTTGGGGGCCTTTGCAACATCAGTGCTTGCAGGCAAAGGCGTAGTATACACTGCTGCAGCTTTGCTGTTGCTGATGGTGATAAACTGGGGTATTGAATCGGTTAAATGGAGAATGCTTATACGGCAGTCGGAAGAAATTAGCATTGGCAAAGCTTACCAGGCTGTGCTTGGCGGACTGGCAGTGAGTGTTTTTACGCCCAACAGGGTAGGGGAGTTTATTGGCAGGGTTTTTATACTGCAGAAAACAGATCCGGTAAAAGCAATACTGCTGACCCTTGTCGGCAGTTTCAGCCAGTTGCTGGTAACCGTGGTGGCAGGTACAGCTGCCTATGTGTTTTTTGCTCCAAAATATCTTTCACTTATGCTGTTCGACAGCACCTGGCTGGTAAGCGGCATTTCAATAGCTATGGCTTTGATGTCGCTGTTTATGATGTTTGTTTTTTTTAATATTCCGGTTTTGCATCGCATTTCGATACTCTTACCCGAAAAATATTCGGAACGGATCAAAAACAGCATTGATGCCATTGCCGGTTGCAGCAAGCAGTTGTTGTTAAAAACTGTTTTGCTGAGTGCGCTGCGCTATCTGGTATTTTCAACACAGTTTTTTCTGGCGATCCGTTTAATGGGATTGCAATTTACAGCGCAGGAGTGTTTGCTGGCCATTCCTGTGTTATACCTTATGCTGATGGCGATCCCTACTGTGGCGTTGACCGAAATCGGCGTGCGTGGCTCGGTTTCGGTTTTTATTTTTGGACTGATGGCAGGAGCCCGGGGGCTTGACTCTTCCGGTATGCTGGCCATTATTTCGGCATCCACGCTGATATGGTTTCTTAATATTGCGGTACCTTCCCTTGCCGGGGTGTTGGTGGTGTTCAGGTTAAAATTCTTCAGACGATGATTTTTCAGATTGCTTCACTTATTCTGTTTTTAATCTATGCAATACTTATTACTGCAATAACTGTTGGTTGGTGGAGGTTGAAGGTTTTCGGAAGCAGTCAGACACCACACTTTGTAAAAGTGAGTGCGGTTATAGCTGCGCGCAACGAAGCCGGAAACATAAGTGCTTTGCTCAAAAGTCTTATGAATCAGAATTACCCGTCCGAAAATTTCGAAATTATTATTGTTGACGATCATTCTACTGATACTACTTCGCTTCGGGTTGAAGAATTTATTTCGCAGAACAAAGGGGTACATAAACTGAAGTTGATTACGCTTTCGGGGGATGCCGGCTCGGGTAAAAAAGCTGCATTAAGCGCTGGCATCAACGAATCGGTAGGGGAATTGATAGTTATTACTGATGCTGATTGCACAGCAGGAAACGCCTGGATATTAACCCTTGCAGCAGCATATCAAAAAAACAAGCCGCAAATGATCCTAGGTCCTGTGCGTATGACCGGCGATGGCAGCTTTTTTACAAAATTTCAGTCGCTGGAGTTTATGAGCCTGATATCATCGGCAGCCGGATCGTGTAATGCCGGGTTTCCTATACTTGCCAATGGAGCCAATATTGCTTTTACACGACAGGCGTACGAAAGCTGTGGCGGCTTTACCGGAAATATGCAGTATCCGTCGGGCGATGATATGTTCCTGATGATGAGCATAAAAAAGAAATTCGGTGCTCACTCCATACAGTTTCTGCGTTCGACAGATGCTATTGTAAAAACCCCGGCAACAAAGGGACTACAAGCTTTTATCCAGCAACGGATGCGCTGGGTATCTAAAAGCCGTGGTTATACCGATCCCATTCTTATTGCGACATCTATTACTGTTTTTCTGGCCAATACACTGTTGGTGCTAGCAGCAGTTGCAGCCGTATTCTTTCCGGAATATGGCCGGATCTTCCTGGTTTTATATGGCGTGAAATTGCTGGTCGATTTGCCGTTAATGCTCAGTTATAGCCGTTTTGAGCGCAGCCGGTCCTTGTTATGGCTTTACCCGCTGCTTGAACTGCTGAATGCAGTTTATACATTTGCTATCGGAATAGCCGGGAATGTGGGAAAATATGAATGGAAGGGGAGAAAATAAGCTATTCAGTCAACAGGAAATTCTGTTAGAAAAAATTACA
>CAIJPI010000032.1 GCA_903822525.1 uncultured Bacteroidales bacterium
GAAAATCATTTGTGCTTAGTGCAAAGTGCTCAGTGCTCAGAGAGTATAACGCAGACAAGTTACAGGATTGATAAATACAAATAAATGATGCTAAGCACATAGCACTATGCACAATGCACTATATAACAGAATCAATTCCGGTTACAATATTCTAAAACAGAACCAATAAAACTAAAAAAGGGATTTTTTCTCTGCCAGCCTCTGGATAAAATTTCTGTTTTTTCGTTATCTTTGATTTTTAATATCCGGATATGAAAATTTCAGGTTTTATCGAAGATTTTATATCGCTATTATATCCCCGGGTCTGCGCAGCATGTGGCAATTCCTTATTCAAACACGAAGATATAATTTGTACGTATTGCCTTTACCATCTGCCAAAAACCAACTACCACCTTATGGAGGAGAGTCCGTTGGATAAGATATTCTGGGGTCGGGCACAATTAGCGCATACGGCAGCCCTTTACAATTTTCAGAAAAAAAGCAAAGTGCAGCACCTGATCCACCAGCTGAAATACAAGGGTCGCATGGATGTTGGCATACACCTGGGGAAGTTGCTGGGTACCGACCTTTCGCAATCCGAAGCCTTCAAAGATGTGGTCAAAGTGGTTCCTGTACCTTTGCATCCCGGCAAACAACGCAAGCGGGGCTACAACCAGAGTGAGCAGATTGCAATTGGCATGGCAAGGGCTATGAATATTGAAATGGATGCTACTTCGTTTATACGCACGGTAGATACCGAAACCCAAACCCGGAAGTCGCGCTTTGCCCGCTGGGAAAATGTAAAAGAAATCTTTAAAGTTACAGCTCCGGCCGAACTCTCCAACAAGCATATTTTGCTGGTAGATGATGTAATAACTACTGGCGCAACACTCGAATCAGCAGCTCATATGCTGCTTAAGATCGAAGGTGTAAAGCTAAGCGTGGCGTGTATTGGATTTGCCAGGGAATAGGCAAATTTACAATGTAAATGGTGATTCTGCGAATTACCGGAATCTAATATTTCCATACCTGAGCCCAAGTCCGGAATACTAAATTACAAACCCTGATTTTTTACAGCTTCCCTCCCAAAATTGCCGACTTTTTATATCGCTTTACGTTGCCTTGCAGATCGAATATTTCGACCGACACAATATACCTGCCTATTGAGGCTTTCAAACGGTCGTTTGTGATCCCATCCCATGAAAAAGCGCCTGTGGTTCCGCATAATTCGTGATTTACAAGGTTTCGTACCAGGCGGCCTGTGGCATCGAAAATAGTAACGGTGGCATTGTTTCCGGGAGTTCCGAAAGAATAGGCAATAGCCAGGTTGTCGTTATAACCATCATTATCAGGTGAAAAAATATCAGGCGAAAGAGTGATCTCATTTTGATCTGTTACTGCTGTTCCGAATTGGGAATTTATATATGCAGGTGTTGCAAAGCCCACCGCTTCGGCTGCTGAATGCCAGTTGGTTGCATCCTTCGATGACCTGCCAGGGCTGATCCGCTCGAGCGAAACCCCATCAACATTGCTCAGCAGGGGGTATTGCATGGATACAGAGTAAGCTGCAAGGTCAATTACCTCCCCGCCTTTTGCCGTAACCGCTATCAGCCCATTGTCATTATTCATTTCAGGGAAAGTACCCATATTCACAAAAGCCAGCGGATTAGGTGCCTTATAATTTCTTTTAACCGCTGCGCTATCTGTCGTTAATACGAAATAAGTACCTGGAAGCACTAAAAACGATCGTTTACTGATTTCGTTATAGCTGGTAACTACCTGATTTATAGTATCATAATTAGCAAGTATCAAATCCTTCAGATCAATTACCTTCTGCGATCGGTTGTATACTTCAACAAAATCGACACAGCCATCGGCCGGATCAAAAAGCATTTCATTAATCACAATATCGTTTGCTGCGGCTGCAGATGGAATGGCGAACTGTGCAGATGCCCCTTCCAGAAACGGATTTCCGGCACAATCGGTAATGCTGTTCGTGCTTCTGATGGTATAGAGCATTCCTGCTGCTAAAGGAGAAGGTAAAGTGATGAATGCTTGACGGTAATCAGGATTTTGTGCCCAAACACCGATTGGATTACCGATTCCGTTATCGATAGTATAATTAAGTGGATTTGTAATATTTGCGCTGTCGCACGATTCGGTAAACCACACTGTGATATGTGATGCATCATCGACTCCAACGCGGCTGATTGCCGGTGGAACAAGGTCAGGATTTAATGCATTTACTGAATTTACACTCCCGGGCGTACCTCCTGCATCTGCGTTGCTCGCTATCCAGTTGGCGGTTTCGCCGCAGGGGTTGAGCGGATCGATCAGCTCCAGCGACCAGCCCCCGTCTTTTTTATATTCGCTCTGGTACCAGTCATCGGTGTATGAAACCGAGTGAATTACGTTTCCATTTGGATCTTTAAGGGTTATTGTCCCTCCGGCATTGGTAACAGCAAAACTGCTGAATTCAATTACCCGGCCATAGGGTTCAAGTAAAGCCTTTGTAGCATCATCGCAAAGAATAACATATCCTCCGGCAGGAATGCTGAATCCGGGCAACAGCTTTTCACTGCTTCCTATAACCATAACCCAGTCTTTCAGATCAAGGTCGAAAGTCCCACGGTTGTATAGTTCCACATATTCAGCATCCGGAAGGTTAACAGGCGGTGAAGGATCGGCCATAATCTCGTTGATCAGCACCTCATACGCTTTCACCTGGTGCCATACAAACGGCAGCTGTATTGTTGAAATCACATTACCGGCTAGATCCTTTACGCCTGAAACAGCAAGCGAATACAGAACATCCGGCGTAAAGTCCTGTGCATAATTGAGGTGAACCAATGCTGGATCTGCATTATCCGTAATTGCTGATACAGGTGTCAGCGAACCGGGAGTCGCGGTATAATTATTTGCATCGGCCGCAGTAACTGCATCAACAGCTTCGTTAAAGGCTACGGAGAGCTGCCGGGCGGAGGTAATGGAAACCGAAAGCAGTTCGGGTGGTGTATTATCAACAATTACCTGCCCTGCATAGAAATCGTCAAAATAAAATTTAGTGCTGTTACTGCTGGTAAACTTACAATAAACACCAAAGAATGCCCCGCTGCCGAAGGTATTATCCACACCACCAGCCTGCAGCTGGTAATTTATTCCTCCGAGCGGGTCGGCAAAAATTTTCCATTGTCCGCCATCAGAGCGTATTACCCTGATCCGGATGGCAAAAGAAGCTGCCAGAAGTCCGTCGGTGCTGCGGCAAATGACAGTATGCACATTTCCTGATTGTTTTACAAGTTCAATAGCATCGTCGGCACCAGTTTCACCCAGTTTGAGGTAATAACCACTAAGGGATCCTTTCAGATCGGACTGATCGGATGATAGATAGATACGGGTCAGGTTGTTATCGGAAGGCGCAAACGAAAGTTTGACCCAGAAATTCCATTCCATATCGTTTAACATGCCGCTTTCCGCTGAAAGTGCAGCAATACCTTCACCCGAGGCATTTAACTGCAACTGGAAAGCAGGATTTACTTTAAATAAAGCTTCTTCGCCTATCCATGCAGGATTTGTTGTAAAATCGCCATCCGAAAAGTTTTCGTTGAACTGGGCCCGGGCGATATTTTGAAGAAGAATAGCACTAAAAATGAATAGAATTTTTCGCATAATACTTTAGATTGACATTCGACGATGGTAAATGTAGTATTTTTGCACTCCTGGAATAAAATCACAGGTAAAGGTAAGGAATTGCAATCACGAATCAAATACCTGTGCAAGTTCAATTATCAGAATCTGATTTATTTCGCATAAAACCATCCTAATTAACAGCTATGAAAATTGCAATTATTGGAGCCACGGGCCTCGTGGGAAGTGTTATCATTAAAGTTCTGGAAGAAGCCCGATACATACCTTTTGATAAAATATCCGAAATTATACCTGTTGCATCCGAAAAGTCAATAGGCAAAGATTTGTTTTTCAACAATATGCCTCGTAAAATTGTCAGCATTACGGATGCTATTGCCAGGAAACCCGATATTGCTATTTTTTCGGCAGGAGCAAATGTTTCAAAAACGTATGCCCCGCTTTTTGCTGCAGCGGGCACATTTGTGATTGATAACAGTTCGGCCTGGCGCATGGACAACGACATTCCTCTGGTAGTTCCCGAAATAAATGCATCTCTGCTGAATAACAACACTAAAATCATTGCTAATCCAAACTGCAGTACCATTCAGATGGTACTTGCACTATCGCTCTTGCATCAGCATTTAAAAATTAAAAGGCTTGTTATCTCCACCTACCAGTCTGTGTCAGGAACCGGGCAAAAAGCGCTTGAACAAATGATGAACGAACGTGCCGGTACACGCACCAATATGGTTTATCCGCATCCTATCGATATGAATTTATTCCCTCATGGCGGAACTTTCGAAAGCAATGGATATACTACGGAGGAAACAAAATTGCTGAACGAAACGCGTAAAATACTGGGCGATAATACAATAAGAATTACCTCAACCGTGGTACGCGTTCCTGTTACAGGCGGCCATTCGGAATCGGTAAATGTTGAGTTTGAAAAAGAATTTGAAATGGAATGGATTATCAAACTATTGTCCTCCACCAAAGGCATTGTGGTTCAGGATGATCCCGAAAAATCAATTTATCCTATGCCAAAGTATGCCGAAGGCCGCGATGAGGTTTTTGTAGGCCGCATACGCCGCGACGAATCACAGCCTAACAGCATAAATTTATGGATAGTAGCCGATAACCTGCGAAAAGGTGCTGCAACCAATGCCGTACAAATAGCTGCTTACCTGATGAATAATGAGTTGGTAACATTCTGACAGTAGTTTTCTGTATACGTATAGCCGTCCTTGACTACTAATAACAATACCGTTTTGTGCGTTTACTAATTTAGTTCATTGCCATCCTCCCTTTCACCTCTCTCGTGTCGCTGTTTTTTTTGCCGGCCCTCTCCCACACTCCTTAACAAACTAAAATCCTATAATGCGAATATACCGTCAAATTTCTGAATTTACCTCCCCATGCCATCCGGTT
Source organism: uncultured Bacteroidales bacterium (assembly GCA_903822525.1). Lineage (GTDB taxonomy): Bacteria > Bacteroidota > Bacteroidia > Bacteroidales > UBA4417 > UBA4417. Next base: position 5,035 of record CAIJPI010000032.1, read on the forward strand.
GCAACTGTTGGAGTATTTGACGGCGTTCACCTTGGACATCTGGAAATTATCAGCAGGCTTTCGGCTACAGCCCGCGCAAAAAACTGCGAATCAGTTGTTATAACCTTTGATCCTCATCCACGTTTGGTTCTTCCGCATCATGCCGAGGTAAGGCTGTTGCATACTTTAGAAGAAAAACTTGAAAGGTTCGAAATAGCCGGCGTTGATGCCGTTCTGGTTATCCCTTTCGACAGTTCTTTTGCTAAAATCAGCCCTCACGATTTCATAAAAGATGTGCTTGTCGATAATATACAGGTAAGCCATGTGATTACGGGTTACGATCACTTTTTCGGACAGAACAGGCAGGGCGATTTTGACCTGCTCAGCGATATGGGCAGGCAATTTGACTTTACAGTGGATGAATTGCCAATGGTCACGATTGGTCCAAATACTGTCAGCTCTTCTTCTGTGCGACGTTCATTGCTCGATGGGGATGTCAGCCTGGCAGCATCCATGCTCGGATATCATTATTCGATTTCAGGAGAAGTTGTAACCGGTAACAAAATAGGACGAAATATTGGCTATCCAACAGCTAATTTAAAACCAAACAGCGTGCACAAGCTGATTCCCGGGCAGGGAGTGTATGCATCGGGGATAAAAAGCAATGGAATTGTTTATAAGGGAATGACTAATATTGGCTACAGGCCGACTATTGATGCCGATCACCTTACGATTGAAGTAAATATTTTTGATTTTAACCAGGATATATACAACCAGGATATTACACTTTCCTTTGTTGAGCGAATCCGAAACGAAAAGCGATTTGCCAGTTTAGGGGATCTTCAGCTTCAGCTGGCTAACGACAGGATTGAGGCCTTTAAATTATTGCAAAACTTCAGATAACTACTTCGAAATTGTAATAACAATTCCGATATCATCAATCCCTTCGGTCTGAATTATCGGGATCATATTCTCTATGCTGATTTTGCATTTTCCTTTCTCAGCCATACTAATATTCCTCCATAATACCATCCGCGCTTCGGGGTTGCCATCTTTGCTCTCTTTAATCAATTTGCCGTTATCACGAACGGGGACCTTTACTTCGCGCATACGCTCCTCACCCGATGGGGTGGTAAGTATCACATAAAACGGAAGTTCGTCATATGGGAATGGCTCCGCACAATGTGTAACAAATGTAATATCGTAAGTCTTTCCGGCATCTTCGATCGGAATTTCAAAAAATTTATTGTCAAATCGATCCCAGGTTGAATTCTTCATTTTCTGGCTTTTCTCATAAACGGGTCCACGCTTGCACGAAACAAGTGAAGCTGCCAGCGTAAAAACCAGAATAATGCTGAGAAATTGTTTTAAATATTTCATATCGTATTTTTTAACAAATTGTATTTAAGTGTTGTTCTCCGGAACTCCGAATGTTACTCTATCACCCCGCTACCAAAACAAATCCGTGATTCCTTATCGTAAATCACTCCAAACTGCCCGGCTGCAACTCCCGAAACAGGTACTGATGATTCCAGGATAAAGTTGTCTCCGTCTTTTTTCAGGATTCCTTTTGTAAAATCAGGTGTATGGCGTATTTTGAAGGTTACTTCGTGGTCGGTAATATTGCCGGGGAAAGGGTTTCCACTGATAAAGTGAAAATCCGAAAGCCTGATTACATCCTGGTATTGCGATTCAGGATCATACCCGTTTGAAACAAAGATAGTATTCTCGACTGAATCTTTTTTCACAACAAACCAGGGCCCGCCACCGAGGTTCAGGCCTTTGCGCTGGCCAATAGTATGAAACCAGTAGCCTTTGTGTTTGCCAAGAACCTTGCCTGTTTCAAGTTCTACTATCTTGCCTTCTTTTTCGCCAATGTACTTCCTCAGGAAATCGACATAATTAACTTTACCCAGAAAACATATCCCCTGGCTGTCGCGGCGATGCGCACTTGGCATATTCTGTTTATGGGCAATGGCACGCACTTCGCTTTTCATCAGGTTGCCAACCGGAAACATCAGCTTACTCACTTGCGGGTAAGTAATCTGAGCAAGAAAATCAGTCTGGTCTTTAACCGGGTCTTTTGCCGTCGCAAGCCATGTTTTGCCGTTTTCGACAACCGTATTGGCATAATGCCCTGTCGAAATCCTGTCGAAATCCTTTCCCCAGTATTTTTCGAACTCGCCGAATTTAATCAGCCGGTTACACATAACATCGGGATTTGGGGTAAGCCCCTTGCGAACTGCATCCAGCGCATATGCCATTACATTGTCCCAATACTCCTTGTGCAGAGGGACGACTTCCATTTTGAGGCCATAATATTTTGCCAGCCACGATGTGAGCTCAATATCTTCTTCAGAGGAACAATCCAGGAAACCTTCTTCGTCTTTCATTCCTATACGGATATAAAAGATCACCGGTTCGTGCCCCTGCTCTTTGAGCAGATGCAACATAACCGAACTGTCAACGCCTCCTGAAACTAAAGCTGCTATTTTCAATTGAATACTCTGAATTGGGCTTGCAAAAATACTATTTTTATGCTTGGAAAGCAGATACACCCTGCATAGTTTACATAACCATTGCATTTTTTAATGCAAATTTGTACCTTTATGTTAATGATTATTTCTTTGCTTTGTCATATTCGGTTCCGTTCATTCAAAACTCCTTCCGGGAAGCACTGATTACCATTTACCTTTTCAGTTGCTCCCGGGCAGTTTATAATCCTCCAGATAGTATGAAATCACCTGATACTCTGCAAAACCGTCTTCCTGCCGTAGCAGGCAGTTTTTATCCTTCCGATCCCGCAGAACTGAAGCAGATGTTAACAGCCTTTTTCGCTGCAACGCCTCCCAGCAGATCCGGGGATGAAGTCATGGCAATAATTTCGCCTCACGCAGGTTATGTGTTTTCGGGTGCGGTTGCCGCTGCTGCTTTCAGCCAGGTTGATACCGGAAAAAAGTACAAAACTATCTTCATTCTTGGAAGCAGCCATCGGAACTCATTCCCAGGCGCATCCGTTTACAGCATAGGTAATTATATAACCCCCCTGGGAACTGTAAGTACCGACCTGGGAACCGCAAAGAAACTTGCTTCTGAAAATCCGGTCCTGGCTTTCGATCCACAGTATCAAGGATCAGAACATAGCATTGAGGTGCAGATTCCTTTTCTGCAATTTATTTTCAAAAATGATTTTCAAATTGTTCCGGTATTATTGGGAACCCAGGATCCAAAAATCTGCGAACAGATAGCAAGTGCGCTGAAACCCTACTTTTCATCCGAAAATCTATTTGTGATCAGCACCGACTTCTCCCATTATCCCGGATATAACGACGCTTATATAACGGATCATCAGATTGCTGATGCCATAGTAACCAACCATCCGGATAAATTCCTGAATGCAGTGCTGAGTTGCACTCAAAACAGGATTGCAAACCTTTCAACCGGCTGCTGCTCATGGCCTTCAGTAATTACGCTGATGAATCTTACCAGCGGAATGCCTGATATAACGTATAAAAAACTACTGTATAAAAATTCGGGCGATTCGGAGTATGGAGAAAAAAACCGTGTAGTTGGTTATTATGCTTTAAGCGTTTTGAAAAAAGCAGCAAACGATTCGTTCCTAAAGGATTCAGATAAGAAAGCACTTCTGCTTATTGCACGAAACGCTATACATTCATTTCTGGCTGGAGGCCGCAGTCCTTCTTATGAAATTGAATCTTTACCTCCGGCACTCCTTAATAAAGCCGGTGTTTTTGTTACACTGAAAAAAGGCAATAAGCTACGTGGTTGTATCGGGCATTTTGAAGCCGACATTCCACTTTATAAAATCGTTCAGCAAATGGCTGTCGCATCATCAGCGCACGACACCCGCTTCGATGCGGTTACATCGGACGAATTGGAATTACTCGATATTGAAATTTCGGTACTTTCCCCACTGCAGAAAATAGAAAATGTAAAAAATATCCGCCTCGGCACCGATGGTATCTATATCAAAAAAGGTGGTCGGAGCGGTACATTTTTACCCCAGGTTGCATCGGAAACAGGATGGAACCTGGAGGAATTTCTAGGTCATTGTGCCCGCGATAAAGCCGGAATCGGATGGAATGGCTGGCAGGACGAGGATTCAGAAATCTATATTTACCAGGCTGTTTTGTTTGGTGAAAAAGAATAAATCAAACCACCCATGTCTTGCTTTGTCAATTTTTCCGCCTTCGTTTCTAACAAAACTATGGCATAACTGTTAAAGCAATACTAAAGGGATTTGATTTTTACTGGAAAAAGAAAAATATGCAGACAATACTAGGATCTGGCGGCACAATTGCTGATAATCTGGTTATTTCTTTACAGAAATACACAAATAAAATACGCTTAGTAAGCCGCAACCCAAAAGTTGTGGTTGGGAGAGAGGAACGCGTTTCGGCGGATCTTATTTCGGCCGAACAGGTTTCTAACGCCGTGAAAGGCTCCGAAGTAGTTTATCTTACAGCCGGATTACAATACGACACGAAAGTATGGCAGGAAAAATGGCCTTTGATCATGCAAAATGTAATAAATGCCTGCAAAAAATACGATGCCCGACTGGTGTTTTTTGACAATGTTTACATGTATGGAAAAGTAAGCGGCCCAATGACGGAAGAAACACCATTCAATCCCTGCAGCCGCAAAGGCGAAGTCAGAGCCAAAATCGCAACTATGCTTCTGAATGAAGTTGCACAAGGTAGCCTCACTGCACTTATTGCCCGTGCAGCCGACTTTTATGGTCCGGGAACGAACAACAGTTTCCTTAACATGATGGTTTTTGAAAATCTGAAGAAAGGAAAAAGTGCTCAGCTTATGATCAGCAAAAATCTGAAGCACTCTTTTACATATACACCTGATGCGGGCAAAGCAACTGCCCTGCTTGGCAATACGCTTTCAGCCTACAATCAGACCTGGCATCTGCCATGTGATATGAATGTGCTGACCGGACAGCAAATTGTTGAAATTGCTGCAAAGGAACTTAAAGTAAAAGCTAAAATCACTGTTTTACCCAGGATAATGATTCAGATGGCCGGACTTTTCAACCCCATTATAAGGGAAAGTATTGAAATGCTGTATCAGTATGATTCGGAATATTTTTTTGATTCGGGCAAATTCGATAATGTCTTCGCTTTCAGCAAGGTTCCTTATTCAGTAGGGATTCGTAATTCAATTGTACTTTAACTGAAGTATCATTTGACAGCATAAAGTTAAAAGTGCTGAACGGTATTACCCGGAAATCAACAGCTTTTTACAACAGCCCGTTTGTTTGCTTTTCGCGTATGGCCCGCAACATATCTGCTGTCATGTTCTCAAGATTCCAGTTGGGTTTCCAGCCCCATTCGCTCCGGGCTGAGGAATCATCCATACTGTTGGGCCAGGAGTTGGCGATAGCCTGCTTAACAGGTTCAACATTATAGTCCATCACAAAACCGGGAATATGCCTGCGGATCTCGGCAGCAATTTTCTCGGGATCAAAACTCATAGCCGTAACATTAAATGAATTGCGGTGAATCAGCATTGCAGGATCAGCTTCCATCAGGTTAACGGCAGCTTCCAGCGCATCGGGCATATACATCATATCCAGGAAGGTACCTGCACCCAGTGGACAGGTATATTTTCCGTTTTTGACGGCCTCATAATAAATTTCAACAGCATAATCCGTTGTGCCTCCGCCGGGAAGTGTAACATTTGAGATGATTCCCGGGAAGCGCACTGAACGTGTATCAACTCCGAATTTTTTATAATAATAATCGCTCAGCAGTTCCCCTGTAACCTTAGTGATTCCATACATGGTTTGCGGACGCTGAATGGTATCCTGTGGAGTATGTTCAAGCGGTGTACTCGGCCCGAAGGAACCTATCGAACTAGGGGTAAAAAGTGCACAATTGAATTCGCGGGCCACTTCGAGGCAATTCATTAATCCGCCCACACCAATCTGCCAGGCCATCAAAGGCTTTGTTTCACCTACAGCTGAAAGTATAGCTGCAAGATTATAAATGGTATCAATCTTATATTTCTTAACAATGTCAGCAACTTCCTGTGCTTCTGTAACATCAACATATTCGGCAGGTCCCGACTCAAGCAGCTCGCCTGTAGGTTCAGGCCGAAAATAACCGGCTACCACACTGTTGTTTCCATAGATTTTTCTGAGTTTCATGGTAAGTTCCGATCCTATCTGGCCTACCGCTCCAATAACGAGTATATTCTTCATGTACGAACTGCGATTGTATTGTTATATAATTCACAAAAGTGGGGCAAATTTAAACAAATTTGCTTACCTCATTCGCTATAATGCTGAAGCTATAAAATATTTTTAATTATTTGATATTCTGCCATTTATAAATATCCAACTTCGCAATTAGTGGTAGTAATAAATATTGATCTGTTACAGTGTCCGTTTAATATGACTTTTTCTTCCTCAACCCGCTTAGCAGACCAATAATTTTTACCTTTGCGCCCTGTTCAGGTATTACTTCCTGCATAAGTGAAATTATTAACAATCAAGATACTATGTACACCAAATTTCAGGATCATCTCAACAAAGAACTTGCCGGAATAAAAGAAGCCGGACTATTTAAAAACGAACGCATCCTGATCTCACCTCAAGGTGCTGAAATTACGATCAGTTCTGGCGCCAGAGTGCTTAATTTCTGCGCCAACAACTACCTCGGGCTTTCGAATAACCCTCAATTGATTGCTGCAGCAAAAGAAGCCCTCGATACACATGGCTACGGCATGTCGTCAGTACGTTTTATTTGCGGAACCGGCGATCTGCACAAGGAACTGGAAAAGAAAATTGCCGGATTCTTCGGTATGGAAGACACTATATTATACGCTGCCTGTTTCGACGCTAACGGAGGCGTTTTTGAGCCTCTTCTGGGTGAAGAAGATGCAATAATCAGTGACTCGCTTAACCATGCTTCTATCATTGATGGTGTTCGTTTATGCAAAGCAGTCCGTTACCGTTACAACAATGCTGATATGGACGACCTCGAAGTTCAGCTGCAGGCTGCCCAGGCACAGAGACACCGCTTGATTGTTACAGATGGTGTTTTTTCGATGGACGGCAACGTGGCACCTCTGGATAAAATCTATGAATTAGCCAATAAATACGATGCCATGATAATGGTGGATGAATCGCATTCGGCAGGTGTTGTTGGCAAAACAGGCCGTGGCGTAACCGAACAATTCAACCTGAAAGGAAAAGTTGAAATTATCACCGGTACCTTGGGAAAAGCCTTCGGTGGAGCCATTGGCGGATTTACAACCGGTAAGAAAGAAATTATTGATATGCTCCGTCAGCGTTCGCGTCCTTACCTGTTCAGCAATTCAATTCCTCCACTTGTTGCCGCTGCCGGTATCCGAATGGTCGACATGATGAGCGAAACCAACGAGTTGCAGGATAAGTTGCATGAAAACACGGCATACTTTGTCGAAAAAATGCTGGCTGCCGGTTTCGATATCAAACCTACCCAGAGCGCAATCTGTGCAGTAATGCTATACGATGCAAAACTAAGTCAGGAAATGGCAGCTAAACTGCTCGATGAAGGCATTTATGTTATTGGTTTCTATTACCCTGTTGTTCCAAAAGATAAGGCTCGCATACGTGTACAAATTTCGGCAGCACATGAACGCGAACATCTCGATAAATGTATTGCCGCTTTCACAAAGGTTGGCAAAGAGTTAGGCGTTGTAAGAAGTAAAGAAGGCGGCTGCGGTTGCGGATGCAGTTGCGGAAACTAATATCCTTGTTACTGTTATTTTCAGAAGGCTGCTTTAAAGGCAGCCTTTTGCATTTTTTAGAATAACTCCATCGGATTAATCATTAAAAACTCTTCCCATGGCAAACCCTCTTTCCCTACCAACATAATTTTTGAATCGGGATAGAGTTTCCTGAACTGCACCATACCTGCTGTGCGCAAATTGTGACCGCTTTTTACTTCCAATGCTATGATTCGCCCTTTATGCTCCAACACAAAGTCAACTTCATAATTACCATCACGCCAGTAAAATAAAGAATAATCCTGCGAATACGCATTATTTATCAGGTGTGCCCCAACAGCCGATTCTACTACGCGTCCCCATTTTTCCCTATTCTCAGTGATCATCTGAAAATCATACGGATTCAACGCACTTGCAAAAGCCGTGTTATGAACCTGGAACTTCGGACTCGACGAACGTTTCCGGGCTTTATCGCGGGAGAATTTTTCAAGTCCGCCCAAAAGTCCTGCCGAATCAAGCAAATTCAGATAATGTGACAAAGTAGTTGTATTTCCAGCATCCAACAATTGGCCCAGAATTTTATTAAATGAGAGCATCTGCCCTGAATACGAACACCCTAAATCGAAAAGTCGTCTCATCAAAGCGGGCTTATCCACCCGGGACATCATAAGAATATCTTTCGAAATACTTGTTTCAGCCAGAGAGTTGTTAATATAATTTTTCCATCGCCTCTCATCATTTATCAGGCTGGCGGCTCCAGGAAATCCACCATACCAGGCATATTGATCTGCATTCCAGTCGAAAGCTTCTCGCATTTCGGACAGCGACCAATGACTAATATACATGGTTTCGTACCTTCCGGCCAGCGATTCAGTCATCCCTGTCTGAAGCAACAACCTCGAAGAGCCCAGCAGAATAACATGAAGCTGAGTATTTTCACGGCTATCGGCATCCCAAAGCTTCTTTACGATTTCACTCCAGTTTGGAATTTTTTGTATTTCATCGATAATCAAAACAAAAGAATCCGTTCCTGCCATTTTCAGTTTCTGCCGGGCGGTTTCCCATTGCAATTCAATCCATGAAATGCCTATGCCTGAAATATCATCGGCTGCAACATAACATCCCTGAATACCAGGTTCAGTAAGTAATTGCAGTACCATTGTAGTTTTACCTACCTGCCGCGGACCGGCAAGTACTTGCATAAACCTTCTTTTCTCTTTAATACGGCTTATAATTAACTGTAATTGTGCACGTTTAATCATATAACAATATTTTACTCAATATATAGTACAAATTTACTCAATATATTAAGTTTTTTTACCTGCTATTCAATTATATTTTACGCTGCTTGTTGAGTTTTTTTACTCAATATATTGAGTATTTTATTCATATTACATTTATGTAGCTGATATCAAACATTTTATAATATTTATTTTAGCATTCAAATGCTTCATTTTAGAGAACTTTGAAAGCCTGACACCTCCATTTTTCAATAGAAATACCGGGCTGACAGGAAATAATTCCGATAATAATGCCTTTTTTGAAATTATACTGTTAGTCAGTTTTATTTGTATTTAGCATATCTATATAAAGTAAATTTGAAGTCGTATTAACTATAAACAGCATTTAGAGTATGAAAATTAAATTTATTGGCGCAGCGCGCGAAGTTACAGGCAGCAAACATCTCATTACAACAGCAGGCGGTAAAAAAATACTTCTCGATTGTGGCATGTTTCAGGGGAAAGGTATGGAAACCGATGGAATGAACCGCAACCTGATGTTCGTTCCGGCAGAGATAGATCACATAATACTTACCCATGCCCATATTGATCATTCGGGCTTGATTCCCTATTTATACAGGCTTGGATTTCGCGGTTCTGTAATATGTACCAGCGCTACCCGCGACCTGTGCGCGATCATGCTTTCCGACAGCGGCCATATACAGGAAAATGACGTGAAATGGTTTAATAAACGACGTATACAAAAAGGGCTGACACCTGTAGAACCAATCTACACTGAGCTGGATGCCCGTGCATGTATGGAATTGTTTATCAGCGTTGCTTACGACCGGAAATTTTATATCGATAGCAATACCAAAGTAAAATTCACCAATACAGGCCATATGCTGGGCAGCGGAACGGCCCTGCTCGAAATTACCGAAAACGGAAAAACCACCCGCATTGCTTATACCGGAGACATTGGTAGACCTGTAAACCGAATATTGAAATCACCGGAACCATTCCCCCAATGCGATTACCTGATAACAGAAGCCACTTATGGCAACAGGCTTCACCCTCATTTACAGGAAGCCGAAGGAGAACTTCTGCGTGTGATCCGCGAAACCTGTGTTGAAAAAGGCGGCAGAGTTATTATTCCCTCCTTTGCTATAGGGCGCACACAGGAAGTGATATACGCACTCAACACTTTTTTTAACGAAGGCTTGCTTCCAAAAGTGAATATTTACGTTGACAGTCCTCTGGCAGTGAATGCCACAGACATCTTCAGACTGCATACTGATATCCTTAATGCGGACGTTGCACATACCATGCTCAACGACCCTGATCCCTTTGGTTTTAATTCATTGTATTATATTAAAAGCAGTGAAGAATCGAAAAAATTAAATACCCATACAAAACCCTGTGTTATTATCTCCGCTTCGGGTATGATGGAGGCAGGACGTATAAAACATCACCTGGCCAATTCGATTGAAAACCCGAATAATACAATTCTTGCCATTGGATACTGTTCGCCGGTAACGCTGGGAGCCCGTATTTTAAACGGTGCTGAAGAAGTTTCAATTTTCGGTGTAAAGCACCCGGTAAAAGCTAAAATTGAACGGATAGAAGCATTCAGCGGACATGGCGACTACAGTGAAATGGCTGATTACCTTGCCTGTCAGGATGCTGCACAGGTTAAGAAAGTTTTTCTCGTTCATGGTGAATATGAGGCACAATCATCGTATAAAAAAATCCTTGAAGCAAAGGGATTCCGCGATATTGAAATACCAACCGCCGGTGAAGAAACGGAACTTTAGAACCCGGAAAACTATTTTATAAAACAGCATTTCCTTTACATCAGCTAATACTCCTAGAAATACTAGAATTTTCTTCCATGCTCTTCCACTTTGTCGACTACACTTTAAAATTTATTTTTTAAAGTGAGGTCAGATCAAATCTAAATTTCATTAGGTTTGTGAAGCAAATAAAAGCTTTATGCGTTATTCCACCACACAGGCTTTTGCGCTTGTAGCATTACGAATCACTATTGGCTGGCATTTTCTGTACGAAGGTGGTGTTAAAGTATTGAATCCACACTGGACTGCTAAAGCCTATCTACTTGATTCAGGTGGATTTCTGAAGGGTTTTTTCGATCAAATGGCGGGCAATCAAAGCCTTTTATCACTTTTAAACTCTGTAAATGCATGGGGCTTAACTCTGATAGGGTTTTCACTCCTGGTCGGTATTTATACCCATTATTCGAGCCTGGCCGGGATGGCAATGTTGTTATTGTATTATTTATCACATCCTGCATTTCCTGGAATTGAATACCTGTTCCCAACGGATGGTAGTTACTTTATTATCAACAAGACATTGATTGAGCTGTTTGCTTTACTGGTAATTCTTACTTTCCCAACTTCCCGGATTTTTGGCCTGCAGCGATTGATGATCCGCCAAAGAAATATCGATAAATAGCATGGCCGAAGATAAACCGGAAAATAAATCAGGAAAATTCAGCCGCCGGGATATACTGGCGGGATTGGCAGCCTTACCCATAGCAGGTATCGTAGGCTATGGTTTATTTCGCAATAAAGCGGATGCAGAAAATCGTAATTCGAGCCTTCTTGATGAAATTAAGCCTGAAATAATGAGTGGAATTCCACCATTAATTGAGGGAAAAATTATACAGATCGGAATTATCGGATGCGGTGGCAGGGGTGGATACTTAATGAAAGCACTGGGTTTTGTAAATCCGGATCGTATTGACGAGTACACCGAAAAGGGCAGGACCGACAAATACTGGATACAATATCTCGACGATTTCAGGGCACAGGAAGGTTTGAATATCCGGATAACTGCCGTTTGCGATATTTTCGACCTGAATGCTCAACGGGCTATTGCAGCCGGAGCAAATGTACACCGCAATAGCAGAAGCGGGAAAATGGGTGATGCGCCAAAACGCTACACCACGTATAAAGAGCTTATTGCCTCGCCTGATGTGGATGCCGTGATCATTGCAACACCCGATCACTGGCATGTTCCGGTTGCGCTCGAAGCTGCCCGGAACGGCAAACATGTGTATTGCGAGAAGCCTCTTTCATGGTCGGTTTCCGAAACTTACGAAATCCGTAAAACGGTTAAAGAAACCGGGATTGTTTTTCAACTTGGCCACCAGGGACGGCAGACCGAAAGCCATCATGTTGCACGCTCACTGATAAAACAGGATGTGATCGGTAAAATTTCGCTTATTGAAGTTTGCACCAACCGCAACGATCCCAACGGAGCATGGGTTTACGACATTGCTCCTGAAGCCAGTGAAAAAACTATCGACTGGAAACAGTTTATAGGACAGGCTCCCTGGCATGATTTCAGCCTGGAACGGTTTTTCCGCTGGCGTTGCTGGTGGGATTACAGCACCGGTTTGAGTGGCGATTTGTTCACACACGAATTTGATGCCCTGAACCAGATACTCAGCCTTGGCATTCCACACTCAGTAATGGCTTCGGGTGGTATATATTTTTTTAAAGATGGCCGAACCGTGCCCGATGTACTCAATATGGCTCTTGAATACCCTGAGCGCGATCTGACTTTGCTTTACAGCGCTACGCTGGCAAGTGAGAAAAACCGCGGGAAAGTCATTATGGGACACGATGCTTACCTTGAACTTGGCGATACACTTATAGTTAACGTTGACCCACAATCGACCCGTTACAAAGAAAAACTGAAACAGGGAATTGTAGAGCCTTTCAAGCCGATTTATTCCTATGTTCCCGGCCAAGGGACCGTTGATGCCATAACATCTCCTACCGAAAAATACTTTGCCGGAAGGGGCTTGCTGTACACTTATCGCGACGGCAAAGCCATTGATACAACTCACCTGCATCTTCGCGAATGGATCAACTGTATCAGAGCAGGCAATGATGCACAGCCCAGCTGCAATATCGACCAGGCTTTTCAGGAAGCGATGGCGGCACATATGGGGACGCTTTCGTATAAAGAAGGCCGTAAGACCTATTGGGATAAAGAAAAAGAGCTGATTGTTTAACTTTTTTATAAACCGGATAAAATTTCGCTTTGTCCCTTACGGGACAATCCTATAGTGACAAGATATATTGGGCATTACAGCGTTTTTAATTTAATTTTACCCGGACAACAGTGATAAAAAAGAGTTATTGATGATTTAAAACGGAAAACTATGTCGAAAGGAAAATCAAAAGCCAGCCAGAATAATCCTGTATTGAATGTCGGGATTGTGGGCTTTGGCCTTTCGGGACAAATTTTTCACGCTCCGTTTATTGATATCAACCCGTGTTTTAATCTGCATACTATTGTTACTTCGGGCGCACTGGCATGTGAAAAATACCCTTCTGCAACAATTTCTGCATCAATGGATGAAATGTTGGCCAAGCCTGAAATTGACCTCGTTATCATCAGCTCCCCAAACTCTTTGCACTATACACAAGCCTGTGCTGCTTTACATGCCGGGAAGCATGTAATTGTTGAAAAGCCATTTACTACCAGCAGCCAGGAAGCCAGAAGCCTCATTGAAATTGCAAACAATACGGGCAAATGTTTATTCCCCTTTCATAACCGCCGCTGGGATAGTGATTTTCTGACAGTGAAGCATATCATTTCAGAAGGTTTTCTTGGAAACGTGCTTGATTATGAATCGCGGTTTGATCGTTATACTCCTACTATTACACGGGCGGCGTGGCGCTACCGGCAGGTAGCAGGCGGAGGCACTTTATTCGACCTCGGAATACACCTGATTGATCAGGCAGTAAGTCTTTTCGGAGCTCCCGAGGGCGTTTTCGGCAGGTTGTTCAACCAACGTGAGGGAAGTATAACTGACGATAGTTTCGACTTAAAACTGATGTACCCAAACCGGAATGTCACCTTGAAGGCAAGTGTGTTTGTGAAAGAATCAGGACCTCGTTTTCAGGTGCATGGCACATCAGGTTCATATGTAAAATACGGTCTGGACACACAGGAAGCAATGCTACGCTCTGGCCGGCTGCCCGGAAGCCGCAATTTTGGGATTGAACCTGCAAGCCAGCGCGGCATATTGAATACATCATGGCAGGGAAAGGAATCACGCGTCCGCTACAGAACATTTCACGGTAACTATATGGCTTTTTTTGATAATGTATATTCCGTTATCCTACATGGAGCTGAACCCATTGTGAAACCCGAAGAGGCCTTACTGAATATCCGGATTATTGAAGCCGCCAGAATAAGCAACAGTGAAAGGCGTATTATACAACTCTGATACCGGAAAAGAAAACAAACGCTTTCCCGATTGAAACTGATTCTTTACGTAAAGGTGGCAAAAAAAGAAAAATAACAGCAGAAAAATTAATAGTATGGCAACACGACGCACTTTTCTGAAAAATATTACACTGGTTTCAGGTGTTATGGCAACATCGGCCGTGCAGGCTGAAAACAAATCGTCAAAAAACAAGAAAATGAAAACCGGCATTCAACTATGGACATTAAAGGACGCCATTCATTCCGACCTTACCGGTACTCTTACTGCTTTAAGCAAAATAGGGTATACCAGCATTGAGCCTTATGGTTTTGACGGCAGCTTTTACACATACCCGGCAAAGGAATTCAGAACAATATGTAACGACCTTGGCATGGATATTACTAGTACCCATAGCGGGATCACCATAGCAAATGCTACAGAGTATGCCGACAAGGCTGCAGAAGCCGGCCTGGAATTCCTGATTTTGCCCTCGTTTAACGGGCGGCCCGAAAGGACAATAGATGATTTTAAAAACGTTGCTCACGAAATGAACCTGATAGGCGAAATAACAAAAAAGGCAGGTATCACTTTCGGATATCATAACCATAACTTCGAATTTCAGTTGCTCGAAGGCAAGTTGCCATACGATACCTTGCTGGCTGAAACTGATCCTGCCCTGGTTACCTTTCAAATGGATGTTTTTTGGGTAGTGAAAGGAGGCCAGGATCCGCTTGCTTATTTTGATAAGCATCCAGGACGGTTCCATACCTGGCACTTGAAAGATATGGGAAATGATGGTGAAAGCTGTATTATTGGGAACGGCAGGATAAAGTTTAAAGAATTGCTGAAACAATCAAAGAAAGCCGGCTTAAAGCGGATTTTCGTGGAGCAGGAACAATATTCCGAAGGCTCACCCTTATATTGCACTGAACAAAGCTATAAATACATACAAAAGCACTTAGTATAAATTCCATTTAAAAAACCTTATCTATGGAAGAAAGCAAAACCACCAACACGGACATTGGCCGTCGTTCGTTTATTCGCAACACAGCCACTGCAGCTGCAGGATTTATAATTCTGCCAAGTCATGTAATTTCGGGTCTGGGCCACCGGATGCCCAGCGACAAGCTAAACATTGTTGGCGTTGGCGTTGGTGGACGCGGAGGCGGAGTGATTCGTGCTGTGAGCAGTGAAAATATCATCGCTTTATGTGATGTGGACTGGAAATATGCTGCCGGTATTTTCAATGACTATCCTGATGCCAAAAAGTATTACGACTGGCGCATCATGTTCGACGAACTGAAGGATTCCATTGATGCTGTTGTTGTCGGAACCCCCGATCACAACCATGCCATTATCAGTATCAATGCCATGAAACTCGGAAAGCACGTCTATTGTGAAAAACCACTAACGCACTCTGTATGGGAATCGCGGCAGATGACCGAAATTGCCCGGCAGTATAAAGTGGCAACCCAAATGGGCAACCAGGGCAACTCAGGCGAAGGAATACGCCAGGTGTGCGAATGGGTATGGGATGGAGCCATTGGAGAAGTTCATGAGGCACATGCCTGGACCAACCGCCCAATATGGCCACAAGGCCTTGAGCGTCCGGCGGAAGTGTTTGCAGTGCCTGACACCTTAAACTGGGATCTTTTCCTTGGAACAGCAAAAGAACGTCCATATAACCCACTTTATACACCATGGAACTGGCGTGGATGGTGGGATTTTGGAACGGGCGCCCTGGGCGATATGGCCTGTCATATTATGGACCCGATTTTTATGTCGCTCAAACTTAAATACCCAATAAAAGTTCAGGGCAGTTCGTCACTTTTTAATACTGAATCGCCACCACTGGCTGAAACCGTAACCTATAAATTCCCAAAAAGGGAAAAATTCCAGCATGCTAAAATGCCTGAAGTAAAGGTGACCTGGTGGGATGGCGGATTATTGCCTCCACGTCCGGAAGAACTGCCGGCAGGTGAAATTATGGGCCGCGATTCAAATGGTGGTTGCATGCTTATCGGGTCAAAGGGCAAGATCATGACGGGATGTTACGGCAAAGATCCGTTCCTGTTGCCGCTCGACTGTGACAAGAGCTATAAACGCCCTGAAAAACAAATGCGCAGGATTGAAACCGGGCACGAAATGGATTGGGTACGTGCCTGTAAAGAAAGCCCTGAGAACAGGGTTGAAGCCAGTTCATACTTCGGCTATTCAGGGCCTATGAATGAAATGGTGGTAATGGGTGTGGTTGCAGTAAGGTTGCAGGACCTGAAACGCGAACTGGAATGGGATGGCGAAAACATGCGCTTTACCAATATCAGCGATACCGACGAAATCCGGGTAGTGAAATCCGACAAATTCCAGATTATTGACGGGCATCCGAATTTCGATACCAAACACGATACCATGAATGCAAAACAAACTGCTGAAGAGTATATTAAACATACATACAGGGCAGGCTGGAGTTTATAGCGGGTAATCAATCCACATGTTCTGAAAATTTATCCTTTGTGAAAAATGGAAAGAGCCTAATAATTACAACAGAATAAAAACACAAAAAAAATAATGTTATGAAAAAAATCTTGTTTGTATTACTAATTTTTGCAGCCTGTATAGTCAGTAAGACCTCCAGGGCTCAGGTGTCTGATGTAATGAATACGCTATCGGCACCGGAAGTGAAAGACGGTGTAATTTTGCTTTTCGACGGTAAAAGTACCGGTGAGTGGCGTGGCTATGGCAAAACCGATTTCCCGAAAGGCTGGGTAATTAATGATGATGCTATACAATGCCTTGGCTCCGGCAAAGGTGAAGCAGGGCAGGGAGGCGATATTATTACAAAAGAAAAGTTTAAAAATTTCGAACTTACCCTCGATTGGAAAATTTCGGAAGGTGGTAACAGTGGAATTTTTTACCTGGCGCAGGAAATACCCGGCGAGCCAATCTGGAAAAGTGCTCCTGAAATGCAGGTACTCGACAACGCCAAACATCCGGATGCACGACTAGGCAATGATGGTAACCGACAAGCCGGCTCTCTGTATGACCTGATTCCGGCCAACCCACAGAATGCAAAACCAGCTGGTGAATGGAACACCGTAAAAATCATAGTGTACAGAGGCACCGTAGTGCATTACCAGAATGGCATGCAGGTTCTGGAATATCACCTCTGGACCGACGACTGGAAAAAAATGTGCGCCGATAGTAAATTCAAGGATTTTAACTATTTCGTTGATACTGCTCCCGAAGGCTTTATCGGGCTTCAGGACCATGGCGATGATGTCTGGTACAGGAATATTAAAATCAGAAAACTATAAGCAGTTTTACAGGCGGACTCAATTACCTGGAATTCACTCTTTTATTTTTCAGCAGCAAGTATGTTTGATAGTCCTGGGCAATCAGCAAAAACTATAAATACAACTTGCTTTCGATTGTTGGTATCTGTATACGGTGTGCCTTCAGAATCTCCTTTTGGATCAGGAGATATAGCGGTACGAAAATTATTTCACGGCAGCCGGGTTAAGAAAAAAGTTAAAGAATTTTTTCTTAACCCGGGAAGTGCTCCACTAAGTATCAAGCCTAAACGTTGAGTTCAGGAAACCCTGATGAACGATTTAACTGTTTTTAATAAGCCCTTGTTATTTTTCAAAATAATCCAGGTCTTTGTGGTATGTCTCCTCCATAAAATATAATGCGAAGAGTGCTAATGCAATGGTTGTAAAACCGACAATATATGCAGATCCCACAAGCCCGAAAGTGGATTTCAATGCTGTGAATGACAATGTAATCAGTACAACAGCACCCCTGACAAAATTGGGGACTGTGGTTGTAACCGTAGCTCTCAGGTTGGTTCCAAACTGTTCGGAAGCAATAGTTACAAATACAGCCCAATAGCCAATACTAATACCTAAAATAAAACATAAGGCATAAAATGTATTCACTGTCAGTCCGGATGAACTCAGGTATACGCCTATAAAAACTGATGTAAGTAAAAGAAAAATAAGGATTATCCTTTTCCTTGACTTGAGTAACTGACTGGAGAACCCACTTAATAAATCGCCAACCACCAGACCGGTATAGGTATACATAATCGAATTCCCAGCTGAAACTTTTCCTTCTACTCCCAGAAGAACAGCAAATTCAGGTGAAAGTATGATTAAAATACTAACTACAAACCATGTTGGCAAGCCAATAAGTATGCATCGCAGGTATTTTAAAAAACGGCCTCTGTTTGTAAATAAGCTCAGGAAGTCGCCCCTTTTAATAGCCAGGTTTGACTGAACAGATTTGAACATTCCGCTTTCGAGCATTTTTGCTCGTAAGACCAGCAGAACCAAGCCAAGCAACCCTCCAAAAATATAAGCCATTTTCCAGGAGAAATGACCGCCAATAAAACCCGCAGCCACTGAGCCCATAATACCAACTGAAGCTACAATTGTGGTTCCATACCCACGCGATTCCTTTTTAAGTATTTCGCTAACCAGGGTGATAGCAGCTCCCAGTTCTCCTGCCAGCCCTACACCTGCAAAGAACCGGGCCAGGGCATAGCCCGGAACATCGGTTACAAAAGCATTGGCAATATTTGCTATTGAATACAAAGCTATTGAACCGAATAATACCGAAATGCGACCCTTTTTATCTCCCAAAATTCCCCAGATGATGCCACCCACCAGCATCCCTATCATTTGCATATTGAGCAGAAATACTCCTTTTGTGGCCAGGTCATCGCCACTCACGCCAAGCGCAGTAAGGCTTTCAACACGCACTATACCAAAAAGAACGAGATCGTACATATCAACAAAATACCCTAGTGAGGCGACCAGAACTGTGAAGTTAAATGCTGATTTGAAATGACTCCAAGACCTCGATTTCGGTGAATTCATAATAAGTTAAGTATAATTCCGAACAAATATATTAAACTGTTTTGTACGAGGGCATCATTATCTTCCAATAAAAAATTATTTTGCTTTCTATCCTTTTAAAAAGTGAAAGCCATCTGTTACGATCTGAAAAAACAAATTGCCTTGGCATTCATAATAGGTCTCCCCAAAATCGGGATACCTTCAGAAATGGCGAATTCAAAAAAACTTATCCCTTAAAACCCTTTTTCTATACCTTTGCACCTTGTACAAACAAGCATGGAAAACAAATTATTCGTTTACAATACTTTATCACGCCAAAAGGAACTTTTTGAACCCATCAATGCTCCCCATGTTGGCATGTATGTATGCGGGCCGACCGTATACGGCGATGCACATCTGGGGCATGCCAGGCCGGCCATCACTTTCGACCTTGTTTTCCGCTATTTACGACACCTGGGCTACAAAGTACGTTATGTACGTAATATCACCGATGTTGGGCATCTGGAAAATGATGCCGACGAAGGCGAAGATAAAATAGCCAAAAAAGCCCGCCTCGAGCAGCTTGAGCCTATGGAAGTGGTTCAATATTTCACCGACCGCTATCATGCAGCCATGGACAAACTTAATATACTGAAGCCCAGTATCGAACCGCGTGCTTCTGGTCATATTATAGAGCAGATCGCCATGGTTAAAACCATTCTGAAAGAAGGGATGGGTTATGAAAGTATGGGTTCGGTGTATTTCGACGTGGAAAAATATAACCGGACAAATAACTACGGTATACTTTCGGGGCGAAAAATAGAAGATCTTTTATCGAATACGCGTGAGCTCGAAGGACAGGACGAAAAACGTAACAGTTTCGACTTTGCTTTATGGAAAAAAGCACAGCCTGAGCACATCATGCGCTGGCCTTCTGACTGGAGCGACGGATTCCCCGGATGGCACCTTGAATGTTCAGCGATGAGTGCCCGGTACCTGGGCGAACAGTTTGATATTCACGGTGGTGGAATGGATCTCCTTTTCCCACACCATGAAAGCGAGATAGCTCAAAGCATGGTTGCCAATCATAAAAGCCCTGCCAGGTATTGGATGCATAATAATATGATCACCATCAACGGGCAAAAAATGGGTAAATCACTCGGCAATTTCATACAACTGGATGAATTTTTTGCCGGTGAGCATGCTGCGCTCGAAAAAGCCTACAGCCCCATGACGGTGCGCTTTTTTATACTGCAGGCCCATTACCGCAGTCCGCTTGATTTTAGCAACGAGGCCTTGCAAGCTTCCGAAAAAGGTTTTCAGCGGCTCCTTAAAAGCATAGCTACTATCGAAAAGCTGGTTCCATCCGGTACATCAACGGCCGATATTGCAGGGTTACAGTCCAAATGTTTTGAGGCCATGAATGACGACCTCAACAGCCCGATTCTGATCGCACACCTTTTTGATGCTGCACGCATTATCAATTCGACTTTCGACAAGAAAGAAAGCCTGACTGACAGCGACATCATGCTGCTGCGTAATATGATGCATACATTTGTGTTCGATATCCTCGGACTACTGCCCGAAAAGGATCCACAGGCAGGCAACCTGGTAATCAGCAACCTCATGAATATTATACTTGAGCTTCGCCGCAATGCCCGTACCAATAAGGACTGGGCCACCAGCGACCGCTTGCGCGACGCTCTGGCACAGGCCGGGGTAAGTATAAAGGACACTAAGGATGGAGCCTCGTGGGAATTGGAATAAAAATAGAAGACGTTAACCCCTTGTGAAGTCCAGATAACGGATGTTTGAATAAATTGCACTGCATTATCAACTGTTTTGTACCTCTAAATTCATAACCAGGCCAACATCCGACAATCCAATTTTCATTCTACTCTTTTTACTCCTAACCTCTGAATCCTAAATCCCAAACCCTTAAATTCATGAAAATGTTTAACCGTATTACCCTGTTGATTGCCCTGATTTCGGCAATAGCTTTCGACGGATGTAAAAACAGCAAATCCCAGATGCAAAAAGAACTGCTAACTTTTATTACAAAATTCGATACGGTTGTTCAACCGTTGACTAAAGAAGCATCGCTGGCATATTGGAATGCCTCCATCAGTGGAAAAGATGAAGACTGGAAAAAGTCGGAAGACCTCAATATTGAGCTCACAAAAGTATTTTCAAATAAAGAAGATTTTGCACTGCTGAAAAAAATCAGGAATTCAGATGCCATTACCGATGAGTTGTTGAAACGCCAGCTTGAGGTAATGTATAATTCATACCTGGGAAACCAGGTTGACACCGCATTGCTGAACAGCGCCATCAAAATGCAGACGGAAGTTGAAAAGAAATATTCGAATTTTCGTGCCGATGTAAACGGCAAAAAGCTGAGCGACAATGAAGTGGAAGATGTTCTGAAAACCTCCACCAACTCTTCCGAATTGCAGCAAGCCTGGGAAGGGCATAAGGCAATAGGTCCTGTAGTGGCACAGGATATTATTAACCTGGTGAAAAAGCGCAACGAAATTGCCAGGCAACTGGGATTCAATAATTACCACGAGATGAGCCTGAAACTCAGCGAACAGGATCCTGAAGAGATCAGCAACCTATTCGACGAACTCGATAACCTCACCCGTGATGCTTTTGCCGGGCTGAAAGGCGAAATCGACACCTATTTATCGAAACGCGACAATGTGAAAGTCGGAGAACTTATGCCATGGCACTACCAGAACCGCTTTTTCCAGGAAGCACCGGCCATATATAGTGTCGACCTCGACAAATATTATAAAGACAGGAATATTGAAGCACTCACTACCGACTATTATTCGAGTCTGGGTCTCGATATAAAGGAAATGATAGCCAAAAGCGACCTTTACGAGAAACCGGGTAAAAATCAGCACGCCTACTGCATCGACATTGATAACATCAGCGATATTCGGGTTTTGTGTAATATCAAACCAAACTACAGCTGGATGAGTACTATGCTGCACGAATTTGGGCATGCCAATTACGATAAATATATCGATGGTCAGTTACCCTTCTCGTTGCGTAATCCGGCTCATACGTTTACCACCGAAGCTATTGCCATGTTCTTTGGCCGTATGGCTTCGAACGCACAGTTTTTGGTTGATATGAAACTTACAGATACTGCCGACGCACGAAAAGTTTCGGCTGAAGGATTTAAAGTGCTGCGCCTCGAACAACTTACGTTCAGCCGTTGGGCACAGGTAATGTACCGTTTCGAAAAAGCACTGTATGCTGATCCCGACCAGGATTTAAATACCTTATGGTGGAACCTGGTGGAGAAGTACCAGATGATAAAACGTCCGGCAGGCCGCAACCAGCCTGACTGGGCCAGCAAAATTCATATTGCCACTTCGCCTTGCTATTATCACAACTACCTGTTGGGCGAATTGCTTGCCTCGCAGTTTAACCATTACATTGCAGCAAGCGTTCTTAAATCGGATAATTTTGGTCAGAGTTATTTCGGTAAAACGGAAGTGGGCGATTACCTGAAGGATAATGTGTTTAAGTCCGGCGCCCGATACAACTGGAATGATATGATCGAAAAAGCTACAGGCGAAAAACTAACAGCCCGCTATTACGCTGAGCAGTTTGTAAAATAATTGCCGGCAAATGGCACAGGTCAGATATCAATGAATTAAAAGCAGGTTTGGGGGCCTGCTTTTTTTTATGCCTTAACTTACGATTTGTAAAAGTTTGCCTGACTTGCCGGTGATAAAAAATGCGTTATTAACTTGATCAGCGAAACAGAACACTTCAAGGTAAAGGCAGGTGAATAGAACTACCGTTCAGGTGTCAGACACCCTTTGGGTGTGCAGACACCTAAACGATTCCCAGTGGAAGTGTGAAAACGAATGTACTGCCTTTTTTGAGTTCGCTTTCGACAGTAATTGTGCCACCATTTTTTTCAACGAAATCCTTACATAAGATAAGCCCAAGACCCGTTCCAGACTCGCCTGCGGTTCCTTTGCTCAGAAAATGCTGGTCATACCGAAACAGTTTTGCCTGACTTTCGGGCGACAGACCCATACCGGAATCAATCACTGAAATTTGCGCGTGACCATCAATCTGCTTCGTCTCAATCCGGATTTTTGTGCCGTGGTACGAATATTTAATTGCATTATTGATCAGGTTGTGCAAAACCGAAAGGATCATATTTTCATCAGCCATAACCGATAGGGTTTCACTTGCCGAAGTTTCCAGTACAAGATCCTTTTGCTTGGCTACGGCCTGAAGATTATCGACGGATTTCCTGCATAGTTCAGCCATCAGGAAGGGAGCAGGACGGTAGGCAATCATTCCGTTTTGCGAAGTTGACCAGGAAAGCAAAGTGTTAATAATTTCGAAGAGGTTAGCTGAAAGAGTGAAAATATCACGGGTAAAAACCCGCCTTTCCTTTTCGGAAAGCGTATCATAATCAGTAACCAATAAATCACTGATTCCATAGATGGAACTCAGCGGATTTTTAATGTCATGAGCTAGTATGGAAAGGAATTTATCCTTCGATGCATTAAGGGAAATTAATTCATCTCTTTGTTTTTCAATCAGATCATGATTGGCTTTAATTTGCAGATTTACTCTCCGTCTTACACGGTTTCTATTCACAAGTAACAGCACAAATGAAGCAACAAGCAGCAGAATGGCAGAGAGAATATACAAGGTCAGGTTCTTTTTTGCAAGTTGTAATTCCTTATTCAGATTTTGCTTTACAAGGTGTTCATTCTCAGCTTCCCGTTTTGCTATTTCATACCGGTATTGAATCTGGAAAACCTTTTCGGTAGTTTCAGCATTGAGAATGCTGTCGTTTAAATCTTTCGACTTACTTAAATACGAATAGGCAACTTTAAAGTTTTTTCGGGCCGCATTATAGTCCGATAAAAACTCGTATGCCTTTGCCAGCAGGTCATTTGAATGAAGGCTCAAAGCCATTTTTTCAGCTTCACGCAGGTTATGGCCGGCTTCTTCATTTCTTTTTAAATCGAGCATTATCTCCCCCATATTCAGGTAATAATAACAGATGTGATACCGGTCGTCCTGCTGCTTCCATATTGCCAGTGCTTTATCGAGATAATTCATGGCAAGATCGTAGTTCCCCATTTTTTTACTGGTGAGACCCAGATTAATATAGGCAGCGGCCAGGTATGAATCATTACCGGCCTTTTCATAAATATCAGCTGCAGCCAGCAGTATTTTGCAGGCTTCATCGTATTTCTTTTGTTTGGAAAGGATTATAGCAATATTCAACTCACAATCAGCCTTGCCGCTATTATCATTTTTCCGGTTAAAATATTCGAACGCCTTATTGTAATAGGCTAACGACATCGGAAGGTTATTCATGCAATCATGTACAATTCCAACATTCATAAGCGATTTAGCCTGCATAGCCGAATCACCTGCCTCGCCAAAAAGATGCTGAGCCCGCATAAGGTTATCGATGGATTTATCATACCACGACTGCTGCATATAAACCAGCCCAATCATTCGGTAACATTTAGCCGAATCGGCTTTAGTACCATACTTGCTGATAAGTTCGAGCAGCTGAAGATCCGTTTTTAATGCACTTTCCAGTTCCGACTCGTTGTAATAAGCTTTGCCTAAAGCAAAAAGCAATTCCATTTCAGCCTGTGGAGAAGCAACCTTTGAAAGTTCTAGTTTCAAACTGTCAGATTTCCTGTTTTCTTTACCAATAATAGGAAGTGCCGCTTTTGAATTGAACTGAAAAAGGCTGACCATAATCAGAAAAACAAAATTTAGTTTAATGCCCACGGTTATTACAAATTAAAATAAGGATTGCTGAATCTATATATTTTACCTGCCTCTTTGTCATTTAAAGAGTATGTGTTACTCAATATTTGGCAAATAAGAATAATAGATACGTAAATTTCATTTTTCAAAAACAAGCTGTGCTAGTTCTTTGGCCATATTTATTGCCTTCAATTCCTGAAACAGCAGTTAACACTTGTAACAGTTTACATATCTGATACCAAATTTCAATAAATTTATTCATATAACAACATGGGAGGCTACAAAAATGTTTATCTCATACCTTTATGATTAAATGAAAGGCAAAGTTCTATCCGAAGGGGTTTTCCCTCTTTATACATATCCTTGATTGTGGGCCTTTATCATGGCTCGTCATAAAGGATCATCCGGGATAAGGAACTCAGTATCACAGGCAATCAGGTATCAACTGTTTACTGTAAAGGTTTAACGTTTCTGCGGTTTTTTATACCATTCACGGAAACAATATGATTATATGTAGTTTTTGCAATATGTAATTGAATTCTCCTGGTAATCTATTATCATCCTGCTTATATTTCTATCTTCGCGGTTCAAAATATTTGTTATATGAAAAAATATCTTCGTCTTTCGGGTGCAATTCTTTTCTTGTTAATTGTTGGATTCCAGGCACAAGGGCAGGCTCTTGAGACCGCTGTTTCCCTGGATGGCAATTCGCAGACTGTTGATAAAAAAGAAATGGCAAATAGGGTGAAAGCCGAATTCATGCATGCCTGGAAAGGGTATAAAACCTATGCATGGGGATATGATGCCCTGCAACCGCTGAGTAAAAAACCACATAACTGGTATAAGAAATCGCTTCTGATGACTCCGGTGGATGCTTTTGACACTATGATACTGATGGATCTGACCGATGAGGCCAATGAAGCTAAGGCACTTATATTTAAAGAACTCGACTTTGATGTAGATATGGATGTTCAGAATTTTGAAGTTTCCATTCGTGTTTTCGGAGGTCTTTTATCGGCCTACGAACTTGATGGCGATCGCCGTTTCCTGTCGCTGGCTGAGGACCTTGCCAAACGACTTATAAAAGCCTTTGATTCGCCAACCGGTATGCCATACCGTTATGTAAACCTGAAAACGGGGGCAACCTCAGGAGCCATTTCTAATCCGGCTGAAATCGGCACTTATTTGGTCGAATACGGAACCCTCAGCAAACACACAGGCAACCCCGTTTATTATCAGGCTGCTTTAAAAGCAATGAATGCACTTTATGCCCTTCGTTCGCCCCTGAACCTGACGGCCGAAGGAATAAATGTTGAAACCGGCAAGGTGACCAATCCCGAAAGTCATATTTCCGGCTGTATTGATTCGTATCTTGAATATATGCTTAAAGGCTCAATCCTTTTCAAGGATCAGGAACTTACGGCTATGTGGACTCCCACCCTCGAAGCGGTGAACAAATACCTGGCTGACCAAACACCGGACGGATTATGG
This sequence comes from uncultured Bacteroidales bacterium, assembly GCA_903822525.1. Taxonomy (GTDB): domain Bacteria; phylum Bacteroidota; class Bacteroidia; order Bacteroidales; family UBA4417; genus UBA4417. The sequence goes on from CAIJPI010000032.1 coordinate 31,329, forward strand.
TACGGACACGCAGATATGTATTCAGGCAATCGCACGGCAAGCAGTTATGGTGCCCTGGATGCATTTTTTTCGGGCACTCTCGCCCTTACCAACGACCTGGAAAGAGCTGCCGCCTTGCAGAGTTCCAATTACAAGATGTGGATGCTGAACGATATAGAGCCTGAAGTGATGAACTACCGTACTATGAAGGTTGATTATGGCACCTATGCCCTTCGCCCCGAAAACTTCGAAGGCGCTTATTATCTCTACCAGTATACCAACGATGGCCGTTACCTCGAAATGGGGAAAAATATGTTTAACAACCTGGTAAAATTCTGCCGCACCGACGATGCATATGCAGCCCTGAAAGATGTGCGTACAAAGGAAAAACAGGATTCAATGGAAAGTTTCTTTTTCGCCGAAACCCTGAAATATGCCTACCTGCTCTTCGATGATTCGGGGAAACTCGATTTCCATAAAGTTATTTTTAATACAGAAGCACATCCGTACAGAATGGATTAGGTATTAAAATAAAATCTTACTATAAATGCAGGCTACTGCCTGACATGCCGCGGATTATACTTTATTTCTCCCATTTTTCCTTACCATTCCTGATCCTGGGTTTAAAAACGGGTGTTTCAGGCAAATACTCTATGTCGATGTTCGAAACATGGTTTTGCTTGTCTATTTTGAGCAGTATCGACTGATACGGTTTAAATTTAAGTTCAACTGGAATGTTTTTTTCATGGCAAAAAATATTCACCAAGTGAGTTTCTTCGGAGGTATTCAGGGACTGACCATATTGAAGGGGAAATTTCAGATTTTGGGATTTGGGATTTGCAAAGAAAATATACAGTTCATCCTCATCAACCCTGCACCAATAGTCAAAAGCCTGTGTTCCGTTAATGAAAGGCCGGATATCGCCCATTTCAGTCCATTCCCTTTTCACATTGTTTAGGCTCAGGACTTGCTTTACCAATTGCGGATAATCTAAACCTGATTTGGCAAGGCCGGGCTCTGCCGGAATATTCCGGAGGCAGACAGGAAGTCCTGACTTAGCAAGTTCCAAAATGCGCACAAGAGCAGCAGCGTCGAGGTATTTTACATCAACATACAAGGCCGAAAATGAAAGATCGCCAACCTGGAGGCGCCCGTTTTTATATTCTGCCTTTTGAAGGAATGCTGAGTTTATCCATAAAGGCCGGTATGCTTTAAGTTCGGTTGGCAAGCAGGTGTAGCGCTGTTCGTATTCGCCCCAGGCCCATATAAATTGTTTTTCGGCAGGAAGTTCCCCCGCCATCCAGCTATCTTCGAGAGGTAAATACACGGCTACGTCAGCATAGTTCTTTCCTTTCCTCATATAAGCGGAAACCTGCTGAAGGTATTTGTTGAAAGCCGGGATATTCTTTGCCAGGGATCCTGACTTCCCTACGTGAACCGAAGCATAGAATTTTACAGTATCCTGTCCGGCCGGATTAAAGGGTTTTCCATGCCAGAAAATTTGATTTACCCCATTGGCGAACACCGCATCAGCCAGCAATTTTAAATCAGCAACCTGTTCTTCCGAGTGGTGATCGCGGGGCCAGCCATAAAGGCAGGTAAACGTCTCACATGAAACCACTTTTTTACCCGACAGGGAGGCAGCTGATGCTACGATGTTTGAATACGTGGGATCATACAGCAATGCTTCGCTCTCAGGCACATCAACAGCCGCGTAGGATGAAATTATATCGCAGGGGGCACCTGAGCACTGCACGCGTGAAAAGGCACCGAGTTCGTGGCTTTTTTGCGTAAATGGCTTATAGAATTCCTCAATAACATATTCCGAAATAAGTTTCATATAGTCGTACCTGACACTCGGGTAGGGTTCATGGTTCGAATACAGGCTGTCGGCATAATCCGAAAGTGAATAGTTGTATTGTTTAAAAAACTTCCCGGTAAACCCCGGGGTTGAAAGGTATTTGGATTCGACCTCCCAGGAATCGCAGAACAAGCCCGAAAAAGATCCCTGTATGGCAGGTTTAAGTGCATTGCCCGTACGTTCGGCATAATTGTAAAAAGCGTTGCGGCTCAAATGGTCGATTACAAATCCTTTAAGCGGATATTCCCACGAAGCTGAAATCTCCTGCCGCCAGGAAGGATCAACCAGGTTCATAGTTGCTTCGCTGAAAGGTACTTTGGTATCGCCAAATGGCCAGAGCGAACCGAACGTAAAATCACTACCCATTCCCAGGCTGTCGGCGCATCTTTTTGCATATACCACCATCCCGGTCCATTCAGGACTCAGCCACTCCTGCCTGGGAGTATAGTGGATTGTATCCTTCTTCATCCTGTTTAAAGGGTATACCCAGGCTATTTCAACTCCTCCGAAACCGTTGTTTTTTAACCATACCAGATTATCGGCAACAGAAGTTTTGTCAATTTCAGCAGCAAACCACCACCAACGGGTCCAGGGTCGTGAATCACTATATAATTTCCCCCTGCTAAGCGCATGCTCCAGCGAACCAGGTTTAGTTAATACAAGTTCAGATTGCTGGGCATGGGCAGCTATGAACATCGTTATCATCAGAAACATTGCAGGTAAAGCCTTGATCATCCCGGTCAGTGATTAAAAGTTAATGGAATATGTTTATACGAGGATATAAAAATAGTAAAACTGCTGTATTCCACAATGATAAATCGGAATCGCATGAAGGATAAGCCACTTCTAAACGAAAGAGCGGGCGCGGCTTTCAGCCGCGCCCGCTCTTTCGTAGTATTGAAATTAAACCACTTTTACCAGAAAGTAATTCTTTTTCCCTTTTTGAGCAAGGATATACCTGTTATTAAGCAAAAATTCAGGAGTAACAATGGTTTCTTCCAGTGCTTTTTCCTTGTTCACCTGCACGCCACCTTCTTTCAGCATACGGCGGACTTCGCCTTTGGAAGGGAAAATGCCGGTTTTCTCCGAAAGGAAATCAACCATTCCAATTCCGGCTTCCAGTTCAGTGCGGCTGATCTCACTCTGGGGAACGCCTTCGAAAACGCCAAGCAAGGTCTTTTCATCAAGCTGACGAAGGGTTTCGGTGGTACCTTTACCAAAAAGTATTTCCGAAGCCTGCACAGCCTGTTCGTATTCAGCCAGGCCATGCACACGCAGGGTGAGGTCGCGGGCAAGGGCTTTCTGTAATGCACGAAGATGTGGTGCCTGATCATGCTCCAACTCGAGGGTTTCAATTTCCTGATGGCCGAACAGGGTAAAAATGCGTATATATTTTTTCGAATCCTCGTCGCTGCAATTGAGCCAGAACTGGAAAAATGCGTATGGTGAAGTTTTCTCGGGATCGAGCCATATATTGCCTTTCTCGGTCTTCCCGAATTTGCCCCCATCGGCTTTGGTAATCAGCGGACAGGTGAGAGCAAAAGCTTCACCGCCTGTTTTACGTCGGATGAGTTCAGTACCGGTAGTGATATTCCCCCACTGGTCGCTGCCACCCATTTGTAAGCGACAGTTTTTCTCGTTGTACAGATGCAGGAAATCGTATCCCTGCACCAGCTGATAGGTAAACTCAGTAAAAGAGATTCCGGTTTCAAGCCGTTTTTTTACCGAATCCTTCGACATCATATAGTTGACTGTAATATGTTTGCCTACTTCGCGCAGGAATCCAAGGAACGAAAATTCCTTCATCCAGTCGTAGTTGTTTACAATTTCAGCATGATTTGGTTTTGAAGCATCAAAATCCAGAAACTTTAACAGCTGCTCTTTGATGCACTCCTGGTTATGACGAAGTAAATCCTCGCTCAGCAGGTTGCGTTCTTCGCTTTTACCCGAAGGATCACCAATCATTCCGGTGGCACCTCCAACCAAAGCAAGCGGTTTGTGTCCTGACAACTGCAGGTGCTTCAGCATCATAATGGAAACCAGGTGCCCGATATGAAGTGAGTCGGCTGTAGGATCAATTCCTACATAGGCTGTTGTCATTTCTTTCTCAAGCTGCTCGGCAGTGCCGGGCATCACATCGTGTATCATACCGCGCCAGCGCAGTTCGTCGACAAAGCTCATAATTCAGTATTTGAGGCGCAAAGTTAGCAAAAACAATTGATTGGCCGGGTTACTTCCGGAACCCTTAACAGGATTAAAGCCATACCTGATATCCATCTGAGGATGAAAAACGCAGCCGGCTACTGTGTGCGTCAGCAGCGACCAAAAAATTCATAGTTTTGCATTATGATACTTGTAACCGGAGGAACAGGATTAGTAGGATCCTATCTTTTATATGAGCTTACCCGCAAAGGCCATACGGTAAAGGCCTTGCTCCGTCCGGGCAACAGGCCTTACCAGACACGCAAGATTTTCAACTGTTTTTCTTCCGGAAATGAGCAGCTAATCGACCAGGTTGAATGGGTGGAAGGTGATGTGCTTGATCCCTTTTCGCTGAATCAGGCAATGCAGGGGGTGGATTATGTGTATCATTGTGCTGCTGTTATTTCCTTTAATCCGCGCGAACTGAAGCAAATGATTGCTGTAAATGTGGAAGGTACGGCCAATGTAGTGAATGCCTGCCTCGAAAACGGCATAAAAAAGTTGTGCCATGTGAGTTCAATTGCATCACTCGGACAGGCTGAAAAAGGCGAAATGATTGACGAAAACGCAAAGTGGAAGACGTCCCGAACGAACAGCGGATATGCTATCAGCAAATACGGAGGCGAAAGGGAGGTATGGAGGGGAATAGAAGAAGGACTGAATGCTGTTATTGTAAATCCATCGATTATAATAGGTGCCGGCTGTCATCCTAAAGCCACCAACCAGCTATTTCACAATATAGAAAACTTTATCCCTTTTTATACCAGCGGAGTAAACGGTTATGTAGATGTGCGCGATGTTGTAAATGCAATGATCCTGCTGATGGAAAGCACGATAACCGGCAAACGCTTTGTGCTGAACTCCGAAAACCTTTCACTCAGGGAGTTTTTCACTATTGCTGCCGACATACTCGGAAAACCTCATCCCCGCATTGCCTTAAATGGCAGGCTGCTGGGCTTGATAGCATGGCTCGATGAGATGAGGGGCCGCCTTACAGCATCCAGGCCACTCCTGACCCGTGAAAATGTACGCGCTGCTATGGCGAAATCTTATTATTCGGCTGATAAATTCAGATCCACTATTGAATTTACCTTCACCCCGATACAAGATTGCCTCAGGGAGGCATTCCGTATACTGGAAGGAAATAAAAAATAATCCCGTTATTCAATTCAATAAATGAAAACTGCCGGATTTCTCCGGCAGTTTTTTGCAGTGTAGTGGCAAAGGGAAGTAATCCAAGTTGCGCGTAGTACTTTTTTTAATCTTTCATTCAATCTAAAACACTCTCTAATTTTTCAATAACCAAAGTCAACCAAAAACCACTTTAATAACTTTGTTCATTAGTTTATAACCATCAATCAAAAAAGTAATAGGGTAAAAACACGAAAAACTACTTTTTTTTAAAATTTTATTTATCTGCACTTTCCGACTCAGTAATAACCCAAAATTTCCGCTTAAAAACCTTACCTGATTTAAATGAAAACTGCCGGGTTTGTCCGGCAGTTTTTCGCTGTGTAGCGGCAAAGGGAAGTATTTCGAGTTGCTTGATCTGTATCAGGAATTCGGTATTTATTCAATAATTCTATGTGATGATTTCTATTTTCGATTTCTATTTTTAATTACCAGAGAACTGATACCGTTTAAATCAAAATCTATGTCAGTTAAAAACTACTTTATTAAGCTTGTATATAGTTTATCTCCTTACCTGGAAAAAGTAATAGGCTTAAAAACAAAAAAAATGCTTTTTGTTAAAAATTATTTTTCAATTCGTTTTTTATTCCGGAAATGACCCGAATATATGCATCAGGAATTCCGGAAATGAAAACTGCCGGATCTCTCCGGCAGTTTCTTTGCTGTGTAGTGGCAAAGGGAAGTAATCCTAGCTGTTTGTAGTACTCAATACCTTTGACCTGTTAGGCAGCATCAAAAGCAATAATTAAAATTCCCAATCTCAATCTTTCCTTGCGGTCCGGTCGAGACCGGATTAACCAAAAACCAAAGTTAACCAAAAACCACTTTACTAACTTTGTTCATTAGTTTATAACTATTAACTACAAAAGTAATAGATTAATGGTAAAAATATTTACATTTTTTATAAATATTTTTTAATTTCTTACAAATCAGCTTATTATGTGTAAAATAATTTTAAATCTCTGGTAAATAATTTACTTTTCATGCCAACCGGACCTAAACCCGGTACATCATTGCACAAATTTAGCCGTTTTCGGCTGCCGGATAAGAGCCTTTAAGAAATAAAATAAAACTCCTTTAATCCGAATAGCTAGTTTTAGATATATTCGGATATTTCAGCCTCGCCCCGTAAAATCATCATTCCGTTCATTGCGAGCGAATCAAGGTCGTTCACAATCGGGTAAACCGAAACTGTTGCAATTTTCTCGATTCGACGCATCAGCTGATTAGTGAAAAATTTACTATTCATAATAGAGCCCATAATGAGTACAGCATCCACCTTACACTCAAGTACCGTTGCCATTGCCCCTATTTCTTTAGCGATCTGATAAGCCATTGCATCCATAATAAAGGCAGCCTGCTCATCGCCTTCATCAATCATGGCAAGCACATGGTTAAGCGATTTAGTTCCCAGGTAAGCCTGTATGCCACCCTGTTCGGTTACGAGCTTACGCATCTCCTCACGGGTATATTTTCCGCTATAGCAAATATCAATTACCTGCCCAACTGGCAATCCTCCTGTACGTGTCATCGAAAAAGGACCGTCACCGTCGAAAGCCTGGTTTACATCAATAACTTTCCCCCCATGATGTGCGCCAACGGATACACCTCCGCTGCCTATATATGCAACAATCAGGCTGAGTTCGTCGTAGCTGCGGTTAATACTCTTTGCATACTCACGCGAAACATTTTTATGATTCAGGGCATGAAAAATAGAATTGCGTTCGATGGCAGGAAGTCCCGAAACCCGTGCGATAGGTTCCAGCTCATCCACCACCACCGGGTCAGCCAGGTAAGCTTTGGCATTGGGCAATTGTGAAGCTATTTTATCGGCAATAAGCCCACCCAGGTTGGTAGCATGCATTCCCATAACACCAACCCTCAGGTCGCGTTTCATAGCTTCGTTTACCTGGTATACACCCGATTTCAGAGGCTTTATCAACCCTCCCCGTGCCATTACCACAGCAATATCGGCAGGATCGATCTGGTTGTTTTTTAACTCTTCCAGGATCAGTCCGGTTCGATAATCAAGCTCTTCGATCACATTTGAAAATGTGGCTAACGCATCCGGTTTGTGGCGGATGGATTTAAGAAATATGAGGCTGATATTGCGGTATACTGCAATTTTGGTGATGTCAACTTCCGGATAGATTACCAGAATATGCTTTTCTGACATGGTTATAGTTTTTATTGAACCTTCAAATTTATTACTATTTGTTGTATTTTTCAGTACACAGGAATAAGTATTAGCAAAAGTTATATGCCATTATTTCAGTCATGTATCCAAGTGCCTGTATATACTGCCCGGCAACCAGCAATTTAAATCCTGTTCCTGAAGTGGATGGCGCTGAATTCCCAGACAATTAATGAAAGCAGAATCCATATGAACAGCGTCGGACAATGTCTTGTAAATTTAGTTACCTATCCTCGTCCTGATCTTCCTCCATCTGCCTGTTAATGATATACCATGTAACTGCACGTCCGATAAAGTACATAGCCAGCATAAAAATAAAAGGGAAATCAGAGATAATCCCAATGGTATGGGTGTAATTCAACAATACCAGGAAAAGCCCCAATACAGCAATAACTATTAGATCGGGGATTCTTTGTTTACTTAGCATATAAAGTTTTTTTGATAAACGTAAAAATAAATCAGTGTTGTATTATGTGAGCATTTATAATCTGTTCAATCGCCCTACATATTCCTTCGGTACTGCCCTCCCACTTCGAATAATGCCTGGGTAATCTGCCCCAGTGAGCAGTATTTGGTAGCTTCAATAAGGCTTTCGAACAGATTGCCTCCATGCAGGGCCTGTTGGCTCAGGTGAGTGAGACACGCATTGCTTTCTGTCTGCCATGTATTATGCAACTGCTCTAACATGCTGATCTGGTATTCCTGCTCCTCTTTTGTGGCTCTTATTACTTGTTCAGGAATAATGGTAGGCGATCCTTTACTCGAAAGGAAAGTATTCACTCCCATAATCGGAAGCTCGCCTGTATGTTTGAGGTGTTCGTAATAGAGTGATTCTTCCTGAATTTTACCCCGCTGGTACATGGTTTCCATTGCACCCAGCACACCTCCTCTTTCGGTGATGCGGTCGAATTCGGCCAGTACAGCTTCTTCCACCAGTTCGGTAAGTTCTTCGATTATAAATGAGCCTTGCAGGGGATTCTGGTTTTTTGTTAGTCCCAGTTCATTGTTAATGATCATCTGTATTGCAATGGCACGGCGCACGGAATCCTCGGTTGGGGTTGTAATTGCTTCGTCGTAAGCATTGGTATGCAGCGAATTACAATTATCGTAAACCGCATACAAAGCCTGCAGCGTGGTGCGGATATCGTTAAAATCGATTTCCTGGGCATGAAGCGAACGACCTGATGTTTGTATATGATATTTCAGCATCTGCGAACGGGATCCTGCCTTGTATAATCCTTTCATAGCCTTGGCCCAAACCAGGCGAGCCACCCTTCCCATCACTGAATATTCGGGATCGATACCGTTGGAAAAGAAGAATGAAAGGTTGGGAGCAAACTTATCGATATCCATTCCGCGTGAAGCGTAATATTCAACATACGTAAATCCGTTGGCCAGGGTAAAGGCAAGCTGGGTAATAGGATTAGCCCCTGCTTCGGCAATATGATACCCGGAAATGGAAACAGAGTAAAAATTACGGACGTTGTTTTCGATAAAATATGCCTGCACATCGCCCATCAGCCTGAGGGCAAAATCGGTACTGAAGATGCAGGTATTCTGAGCCTGATCCTCTTTCAGAATATCGGCCTGCACAGTGCCCCTTACATTGGAAATAGTGTCAGTTTTAATTTTGTGGTACACATCGACGGGGAGTACCTGGTCGCCGGTTATGCCAAGCAGCATTAGTCCAAGTCCGTCGTTCCCTTTAGGTAATTTACCCTGGTACGATGGCCGTCTGGAGCCATGCTTCCGGTAAATGGCACTTATTTTCTTTTCGGTTTCTTCCTGCAGTCCGTTTTTCAGGATATACAACTCGCATTGCTGGTCGATTGCCGTATTCATAAAAAAGCCGAGCATGGCTGGTGCAGGTCCGTTGATGGTCATTGAAACTGAGGTTGCGGGATCGCACAGGTTGAATCCGGAATAGAGTTTTTTGGCATCATCGAGGCAAGCCACCGATACTCCTGCATTTCCGATCTTTCCGTAAATATCAGGCCTGAGACCGGGATCGGCACCATATAGGGTTACCGAATCGAAAGCTGTTGAAAGCCTTTTGGCAGGCATGCCAAGCGAAACATAATGAAATCGCTTGTTAGTGCGTTCGGGTCCGCCCTCTCCGGCAAACATGCGGGTCGGATCTTCGTTCTCACGTTTAAAAGGGTACAATCCGGCAGCATATGGAAATTCCCCCGGAACATTTTCGCGGAGGCACCAACGCAATATGTCGCCTAAGTCGTGGTATTTGGGCATTGCTATTTTCGGAATGCGCAGGTGCGACATCGACTCAGTGTACGTCTGCACTTTTACTTCCTTTCCCCTCACATGGTAAGTGTATGTATCTTTTTTAAGTTCCTTCAGACGGTGTTGCCAGGTATCGAGGAGTTTCTGGGATTCAGGAGCAAGTGATTTCTGTAAATCCTTCTGTAGCTTTTTTAACTCATTTGTTAAAACTGTCTGCGATTGATCCCCCCTGTTTAATTCGTCGATGGCTATCTGCAGGCCATAAAGCCTGCTGGCGATGGCAGCCTGCTCTAAGGTCCATTTGTTGTAGTTGCGGACGGTTTCCGAAATTTCACTGAGGTAGCGTACGCGTCGTGGCGGAATGATACCAGCAATTTGCTCAATGTCGTCAGCACTTACAAAATGAGAATCGAATTTTGCATTGGTTTTTGTATTCAGTATGCTGATAAGTTCGCGATACAGCAGGTTTACTCCGTGATCGTTAAACTGAGAGGCCATGGTGGCGAAAACAGGAAGCTTCTCAGGATCTGTATCAAACAACATGCGGTTGCGGGCAAATTGCTTGCGCACATCGCGCAAAGCATCGAGGGCACCGCGTTTATCGGATTTGTTAAGGGCAACAAGGTCGGCATAGTCGAGCATGTCGATTTTTTCGAGCTGTGTGGCAGCCCCATATTCGGGCGTCATTACATACATGCTAACATCTCCGAAATCCACGATCTCGGTATCCGACTGGCCTATACCCGAAGTTTCGAGGATCACAAGGTCGAAACCGGCATTTTTAATTATACACAAGGTGTCGGCAATATGCTTCGATAAGGCCAGGTTTGCCTGCCTTGTAGCCAGCGAGCGCATATAAACACGTTTGGTATTGATGGCATTCATCCGTATACGGTCGCCAAGCAGTGCGCCTCCGGTTTTCCGTTTGGAGGGATCAACAGAAATAATGGCAAGGGTTTTATCGGGGAAATCAGCCAGGAACCTCCGCACCAGTTCATCCACCAACGATGATTTCCCTGCCCCTCCGGTGCCGGTAATACCTACAACAGGGGTAGTACTTTGTACACAACTTTCTTTAAGTTCAGCTAAAATGTTTTTTACTTCATTGCGATGGTTTTCGGCAGCCGAGATAAGCTGGGCAATTGCGTGATACTCCTGGTTAAAGATTTGCGATTTTGCTATTTTTAGATTTTTCCCTGTTGGAAAATCCGACTTTGACACCAGATCGTTAATCATGCCCTGTAAACCCATATGTCTGCCGTCGTCGGGCGAATAGATACGGGTGATACCGTAAGCCTGCAATTCTTCAATTTCCTTTGGAAGTATTACCCCTCCGCCACCTCCGAATATTTTAATATGACCGCAACCCTGTTCATTCAGCAGGTCACACATGTATTTAAAGTACTCCATATGCCCTCCCTGATAGGAGGTGATGGCGATAGCCTGTACATCTTCTTGAATAGCACAATCAACTATTTCCTGTACCTGCCGGTCGTGGCCCAGATGAATCACTTCGACGCCGGTACTCTGCAATATACGGCGCATGATATTGATGGCTGCATCATGGCCGTCGAATAATGCGGCAGCAGTAACAACTCGTATATGATTCTCCGGTTTATAGGGTTCAGTTTGCATAAAAGTTATAAAAGAGCAGAATAAATATGATAGCCACAAATATAGAATTTTTTAGATGTATGGGCTGAAAAGGAGATAATTAATTCAGGAAAAAATAATGGTTGATTTTTGTCCCCGAACCAGCGACAAATAAAATTCTCTACCTACGCCCTTAAAGGAAATTAAAAGAAAAACAGGAAGCCAAAATCTGTATGGTTAATACCGGTATTTTAACCTTTTCACGGAAAAAGTTAAAATAGGGCAGATGACACTGTAATTACAGTATTTTCTGCCCTATTGGAGGTAGAGATGATTAAATATTTTTTTACTTTTTCTCCTGAATTGTATCAGATTCGGAAACCGCAGGCACATTGCGTTTTAAACCGGAGGCTGTCATAATAAAAATACCGCCTTCCCAGTCATTGTCAATAAAATCGCTGCTATTGGCACGCCGACGCAGGGATTCATCTATTTCAACTTCTGTATTTACAGGTATTCCGATTATTACATTCAACTTCTGGAAACGCATCCCATCAGCATGTGGAATCATAAAAAACGGATTAATAGTAACCAGAGTATCCTGCATCTGGTATCGGTAGGATATGTTGGCGGCATATTCTGATGCCTGTGATTGCTGCCAGGCTGCAGCTGACTTTATAAATGTGGCAAACAGACTGTCAGCAGGTACAGCACGGATGCTTACGCTAATCTCACCCAGTGCATACGTGACATTTCCAGGGACTGTGTCGCCGGCCAGTGGCATAAAATATTGCTGGTAGTCGTC
>CAIJPI010000033.1 GCA_903822525.1 uncultured Bacteroidales bacterium
AGTACAGGAGTTAGTCAGCAATAGAATTGCAATCAGGTACAGACTGAAAAAACTTGGCTTCATTTGCTATCCGGATTAAAAAGTAAAGTTAACATAAAAACAACCTGATACGTCAAACCACTAAGAAAAGAAAAGCCGCAAACCCAGGGATTTTGCGGCTTTTCGATAGCAAAAATATTGTTATTCTTTTGCAGTGACTTTATCGCCAACCATCAGTATTTCGCTGGCAATAATTTCGGTAGTAGTGTGTTTGGTGCCGTTTTTATCTTCCCAGTTACGGTAGGTGATACGACCATCAACGGCCACTTCTTTGCCTTTTTTCAGGTATTTTTCGCAGATGGTTGCCAGGTTGCCCCAGGCTACGATATTATGCCATTCGGTGGAGTCCTTCTTGTTACCTTCCTTATCAGTATAGGAGTCGCCGGTTGCCAGCGAGAAGGTTGCTACTTTGTTGTCCTTTTCAAGGTTCCTGACTTCGGGATCCTGTCCCAGACGGCCGATCAGTTTTGCATTGTTTCTTAATGTGTTCATTTTATATTGGGTTTTTGGGGTTTTGTCTTAAGGGTTGATTTGTGATTAGATGACCTGAATGCTAATGCTTATTTTTTAGATTCAGGATTTGAACCTACAAAAAGCAATTCGTTGGCAACAATTTCGGTGCTGGTGCGCTTGGTGCCGTTTTTATCTTCCCAGTTGCGGTAGGTGAGGCGCCCGTCGATGGCAATTTCCTTGCCTTTTTTCAGGTATTTTTCGCAGATGCCTGCCAGGTTGCCCCACACAACGATATTGTGCCATTGGGTTTGCTCCTGTTTGCTGCCGTCTTTGGCAGTGAAATTATCGCTGGTGGCCAGCGAGAAGGTTGCTACTTTGTTTCCTTTGTCCAGCGTTTTCACTTCCGGATCCTGGCCCAGGCGGCCAATTAATTTTACTGAATTGCGTAATGTGTTCATGGCGTTAAGAATTAAGTGGTTAGGAATTAGGGATTTCAAAAATGTTTTTTCTCTTACCAGGTTATTCCCGGTTTGATGAAGCAAAGGTATAGCAGCATTTCCGGACGATTCGGTTATTAAATATTTGTATCCGGATAGAAATATTTATAAGCGTTTGTTGTCGTTTGTAAGTGGATAATCGTATCTTTACAAAGCAATACCTATAGGAGGTCCAGAATGAATTAAAGGCAAAAAGGGTTATTATGCTGAATTTATATTTTCGTAAAAATTATGTCTTATATTTTTAATCATTTATAAAAGAAAAGCTATGGGAAAAGTTTGCCTCGATTGCGGAGAACCGATCAGCGGCAGGATGGATAAGAAATTCTGTTCGGATATGTGCCGGAATAATTACAATAACCGCCTGAACAGCGAGAGCACGAATTATGTGCGAAATATCAACAGTATCCTTCGCAAGAACAGGCGAATCCTGTCGGAACTCATTCCTAAAGAAGGTAAGATAAATCTCCATAAGGATAAACTCGGGAACAAAGGATTTAATTTTAATTATTTCACGCATTTGTATATTACACAGAAAGGCAGCTCATACCGCTTTGTTTACGAATACGGTTACCTTCCCCTCGAAAATGATTTTTATATGCTGGTGATCAGGGAGCAGAAAAGTTAATCGTTCATTCGATATAGCCGCTGCTGAATATATTAAATGCTTTCGAACCACTTTCAATAGCGATGCTGAGGCAGGAATTAATCTTTTGCATTATAATTCCCTGTATGACCTTATCTTTGCAGGCTTAGAAACTGTCTAGATTTTAAAATTGAAGTGATTTATCAAGTGATTTGCTCAATCTACTGTCAGGCTGAGAAGCCTGCCCTGAGCTTGACGAAGGGGAGTCGAAGCCTACTAAATCATCTCAATATTTTTGGTTTAGTGTTGAACGAGTGCATTTCGACTTCGCTCAATGTGACAGAAATACAGGGTTTTGATGCTTGAAAGTAGATTTTATCATTTTTAGACAGCTACTTAAAGATTGAACAAAAAAACCGGGCAGATAGTTATTCTATCTGCATGTTAACATATTGAAGATAAATAATCATTTACCTAATAGCCTCTGAACACATGGCAAAATCAAAAAATATAGCCCTTGTGGCGCATGATAACTGTAAAAAAGACCTTGTGGAATGGGTGCAGTGGAACTGGGAAATACTTCAGGACCATAAACTTATTTGTACGGGTACCACCGGCCGTATGGTTGGCGAAGCCCTGGCCTCGCGGATGGATGAAGATAAACTGGATGGCATCCGTATCACGAAACTAAAGTCGGGACCCTTTGGCGGCGATCAGCAACTGGGAGCCATGATTGCCGAAGGGAAAATTGATGTGCTGATTTTTTTCTGGGATCCTATGGAGCCGCATCCTCACGAAGTGGATGTGAAGGCCTTGGAGCGTATTTCGGTGTTATATAACATTCCGACTGCCTGCAACCGTTCGACTGCCGACTTTATTATTTCATCCAAGCTGTTTAAAACCGATTACGAGATTATATCACCTGATTATTCGTGGTATACGAACAGGAAAATTACTCTTTAGTAAGGGGTTGGGGTATAGGGGTTTGGGAAAGCCACGATTGTTAATTGTGCTGTTTTGAAAATCAGGAAGCGCTTTGCCATTTTCAAAAACCGGAAGACTCAACAGAATACCTGGTTTAATGATGATTGTCGGTTTGAAAAAAGAGTCCTTCGAACGGATAGCTGTAATATTATTTTTCTGGTTCTACTACGAATTTAATGGAAATAGTTTTTAAAAGGATGGAAGTCCGAAGACCGAAGAAAGTATCAATTTGGAATGGGTCCCATTGAAAGTTAACATTTATACAAATGCAATTGGTCAACAAATCCCAATTTAAGGATAAATGAAGTTTCCTGTTAAACTTCCGACTTCCGACTTCCGACTTCTGACTTCCAACAAAATATTTTTACCCACTAAATTAGCAGTAGAACCATTTTTCGAAAGCATTATCGGGCCTGAGGAATATCGATTTACACGAAAAACATCCGAAATCCCACATCTTACATCAAACATTATTTCTTCTTCCTATCTTTACGCTTCCAAAACAACCACCGTGGAAAAACTTTTCCTGTTAGATGGCATGGCCCTGATATACCGTGCCTTTTTTGCTATGCAGCGCACTCCCCGATATACCTCAAAAGGGTTGAATACTTCTGCCATTATGGGGTTTGCCAATACTTTATACGAACTGCTTAAAAATGAGAAACCTTCGCATATAGGTGTTGCCTTCGATACGCAGGCACCCACAGCACGGCACGAAGACTTTGTGCAGTATAAGGCTAACAGGCAGGCGATGCCTGAGGACCTGGCAGCTTCAATACCCTATATCAAAGAGCTGATACGTGCTTTTAATATCCCGACGCTTTATGTTGATGGCTACGAAGCCGACGATGTAATCGGCACCCTGGCAAAGGAAGCTGAGCGGGCAGGATTTCAGGTGTTTATGGTTACTCCGGATAAGGATTTCGGGCAGTTGGTCAGCGAGAATATTTTTATGTATAAGCCGGCTAAAGGGGGTGAAAAACCTGTTATCATGGGCGTTCCCGAAGTGTGTGAGAAATTCGGGATAAAACATCCGCTTCAGGTTATTGATTTCCTTGGACTCATGGGCGATGCTTCCGATAATATTCCGGGCATACCAGGTGTAGGGGAGGTTACGGCACGAAAATTACTTGCCCAGTTCGGTTCGGTTGAAAACCTGCTCGAAAATGCAAAATATATCGATAACGAAGTCCTCAGGAATAAAGTTGAGAATGGCCGGGAGTCGGCTATAATTTCAAAACAACTGGCAACTATAATTCTTGATGTGCCTATTGAGTTTAATGAAACACATTTGCACCTTGATCCACCTGATGCTGAAAGGCTTAAAACTTTACTGGATGAACTGGAATTCAGGACATTCGCACAAAGAGTGTTTACGGATCTATCGTTAAATCCGGGTGGAATACAAACATCCTCGGCATCAAAACCGGCTTCTGTTAAGCAGGCTGCAGCGACCGGGCAAGGTGATTTGTTCAGCCTGGCCGAAGTGCCGTTTGAACCTGTAGAGAGTTCCCTGAAAAATATTGAAAATACCCCTCACGCATACCGTGCTGCCGATAGTGAAAGCAGCCTGACTGAACTTATTGCCGAACTTGAAGCGGCAGCTTCCTTTTGCTTCGATACCGAAACTACCGGTCTCGATACGCTTGTGGCTGAACTGGTTGGAATGTCGTTTGCCACACAACCCGGGAAAGCCTGGTATGTGCCTGTACCTGAAAACCGTGGGGAAGCTGTTGCCCTGGTTTCGAAGTTCAAGGCTGTTTTCAGCAATCCTTCGATAGGCAAAACCGCTCAGAATATGAAGTTCGATATGGCTGTGCTGGGGAATTACGGCATTGAGATCAAAGGCCCAACCTTCGATACTATGCTGGCCCATTATCTTATTGAGCCTGATATGCGGCATAATATGGATCTGCTGTCGCAAACCTACCTGAATTATTCGCCTGTAAGCATTGAGACGCTTATTGGAAAAAAAGGGAAAGCCCAGACTTCGATGCGAAATGCTCCCCCCGAACAAATTAAAGAATATGCTGCCGAGGATGCCGATATCACATTGCAGCTGAGGACTATCCTGGAGCCCCGCTTAAAAGAAACCGATACCCTGAAAATATTCAATGAAATTGAAATGCCGCTTGTTCCTGTGCTGGCAGGTATTGAGGCTGCCGGGGTAAAACTTGATTCACTGGCGCTGAATGAATTCTCGAAGGAACTGCACCTCGAAATCATTAAAGTGCAGGAAGAAATATGGCAGCATGCCGGGGTCGATTTTAATATTTCCTCGCCTAAACAACTGGGTGAAATATTGTTCGACAGGCTTAAAATTGACGATAAACCTAAGAAAACTGCCACCAAACAATACCAGACCGGGGAAGATGTGTTGCAGAAACTGGTTCACAAGCATCCAATGGTTCAGCTGGTACTGGATTACCGTGGACTGACCAAACTGAAATCGACTTATGTGGATACATTACCATTGCTGGTTAGCCCTGTGACCGGACGTATACATACAAGCTATAACCAGGCTGTTGCAGCCACCGGGCGCCTGAGCTCCACCAATCCAAACCTGCAAAATATTCCTATACGTACCGAGCGGGGCCGCGAAATACGCAAGGCATTTGTTCCGCGAAACGAGGAATACACCCTTCTTTCGGCCGACTATTCGCAGATTGAACTCCGCATAATTGCTTCGATGAGTAATGATGAAGCCATGAAGGAAGCTTTCAGGCAGGGCCTCGATATACATACCGCTACCGCAGCCAATATTTATGGCGTTTCGCTTGCTGAAGTGGACCGCGATATGAGGCGTAATGCAAAGTCGGTGAATTTTGGAATTGTTTATGGAATCTCAGCTTTCGGGCTTAGTGAACAATTGGGGATTCCGCGTAAGGAAGCAGGCGAAATTATTCAGCAGTATTTTACTACGTTTCCTGGAATTAAAGCCTATATGGACAATACAATGGCTTCGGCCAGGGAAAAGGGGTATGTGGAAACACTGATGGGCCGCCGCCGTATCATCCGCGATATTAATTCGGCAAATGGCGTGATGCGCGGTTTTGCCGAACGAAATGCGATAAATGCACCCATACAGGGATCGGCAGCCGATATGATCAAAATTGCCATGATCAATATCTATAACGAATTTATTAAGAGAGGGTTACAAAGCCGTATGACCATGCAGGTGCACGATGAACTTGTTTTTGATGTTTACAAACCTGAAGTGGAGGAGGTAAAACAACTGGTCGGTGAGCTGATGCGGAATGCGTTGCCACTCGATGTTCCTGTGGAAGTTGAAATGAATACCGGCGACAACTGGCTTGCGGCCCATTAAACCGGAATATAAAAATCCTAAAAACTCAGCATGCTGCTAATTGTTCGCCTGAACGAAGAAATAGTCCTGTGAACGGATGAGTGTTTTACAGTATTGAATTTCTCAGTAAAAATATTGTACAATACATGAGGGAGGTTGTCAGTTGTAATACTTTCCTTGGTAATATAATATGTTGAGCCTCTTTGGGAGTTCTGAACAGCAGTTTCGAGTGAGATGGTGTCGGTTAGTATAATTACAGTAAGTTCAGGACAGGAAGTCCGGATATTTTTCAAAACATCCACTCCATTTTCGTAAAGCTGATTCTCATCGATGATAACAACGTCGGGAATGTCGCCTTTGCATATCTGGAGAAAACACTCAAGTCCGTTATCTGCATAATCAATGCGGTCGAAACCGGCTCTTACAAGCATCTCCTTTAATACAGAAACGTAAAACCGGTTATTATCAACCAAAAGAATAAACATATAAATAATTTTTGATATGTAACTGCAAAAGTTGTTCCAAATTATTAAATATCAGTATATCAGACAGATATAAAAATGATATTTTTAAAATATGTTTTATTTTGAGAATCATGTATCAATTTGATAAACAATATCTAATTTTGTGGTAAATACAATAGCATGAAATCGTCACTTATTTTTATTGTTGAAGATGATGCCTGGTATGCCGATTTACTGGAGTATAATCTGAAAATGAATCCTGATTATACCATTGAGAAGTTCACCAATGCAGAGGATTGTTTGCAGAATCTGTACAAGCAGCCCATGGCAATTACCCTGGATTACTCATTGCCGGGGTATACAGGCGGGGAGGCGTTGGCAAGGATTAACAAGACCAATCCGTCCATTCCTGTGATCATGATCTCAGGGCAGGAAGATATTACAACAGCTATCGATCTGCTGAAAGAAGGTGCTTACGATTATATTGTCAAGAATGATGATACTCCCAAGAGGTTATGGAATGCACTTTTGCATATACAGGAAAATTATAAGCTCAAACAGGAGAATGAAAACCTTAAGGAAGCTGTAACCGAAAAATACTCTTTTTCGAACCTGATTATCGGACAGTGCGAGCCTTTAAAGTCGGTTTTTGCCCTGATGCAGAAGGCCCTGAACAACAGCATAAGTGTTTCCATATATGGCGAAACAGGCACGGGTAAGGACCTGGTAGCAAAGGGATTGCATTATAATTCGGTACGTAGCAAATATCCTTTTGTTGCTATCAACGTAAGTGCCATACCGGCTGATCTGATTGAGAGTGAACTTTTCGGACACGAAAAGGGAGCCTTTACAGGAGCGGTTACGCAACGAATCGGCAAATTTGAAGAAGCCAATCATGGCACACTTTTTCTGGACGAGATTTCGGAGATGGACCTGAATATGCAGAGCAAAATGCTCAGGGTTCTGCAGGAGAGGGAAATTATCAGGGTAGGTTCCAATAAAGAGGTGAAAGTGGATGTGCGTATTGTTTCTGCTTCGAACAAAGACCTGGCAGCCCTTGTAAAACAAGGTGTTTTCCGAATGGATTTATATTACAGGCTTATGGGACTTCCTATCAGCCTGCCGCCCCTTCGCGAGAGGGGAAGCGATATACTGCTGCTTGCCAATTTCTTTGTAAAGTTGTTTTGTAAAGAAAACAGTATGCCGCTAAAGACGCTGGCATCGGCGGCTCAGAAAAAAATTCTCGCTTACCGTTTCCCCGGGAATATCAGGGAATTGAAATCTATAATTGAGTTAGCTGTTATACTTTCGGATGGTAAAATTATTATGCCGGAAGATGTGCAGATACAGCCAACACAACATGACGATAATATGCTGGAACAGGAACAGACCCTGGAGGAATATAATGTTAAGATATTGAGCCATTTTCTGAAAGTATATAATAAAAATGCCATACTGGTGGCTCAGAAACTCGATATCAGCAGGGCGACCGTTTACCGCATGATCAGCAAATACAATTTATAGACAGGGGAATAGTCTTCTTAATTACACTTTTTTTTTGTAAAAAATTTTGCGAAATTCACTTTTCGATCCCTAATAAACACCTTGTTTGGGTTCGGGAAGCTGGAGTGTGTAAATATTCTTTACTCCGCAGGTATTTATAGCATATATTTCTTTCATAAGGGTATTACTTTCCGTTAAATAGTATATTAATAAATAGCGGTCTTTCGGATTACACAATCACTTCAGCACTGCAGCTGAACTAAACCGGAAGCCATGGTATGACCGATAATGGAGTATGGGTCGTTATTATTTTTATTTAGTAAAGTTCTCTGATGGAATCGAATAGCAATATGGATAAAATCCTACTTGAGATAGCTGTTTCAATCGGCACGCACACCGGAAGTGACCTGTTTAAAAGCACAGTGCCACTTATGTGTGAAAAGCTTAACTGTAAAAGCATCGTAATAGTGCGGTGCATCGAATCAGAAATTGAACTGATTCAGGATCAGGGAATAAGCATACCGGATAAAAAGATGATTGTGCAGAAGGCTCCTTTATTGTATAGCGAATTAACTGCAAAGGAACCCTTCAGATTGATAGCCGGTGAATCGGGGGAATATCATGGTTTCCTGCTGGCCGGTTTTGGTTTATTGGTTATCAGTTTCCACACGGCACCAGAGCCTGGCTTTATTCAGAGTGTATTGCCTGTTGTGGGCATGTTTGCATCAGCCTGCTGTGTTTCCGAAAAACTGGGAAGAGTGAAAGCAGGAACCAGCCTCGATTCTTCGGAGCGCTGGATGTTTGAATCCAAAATGAGTAATCTGTTACATCTGCAGAACCTGTTAACTGAGGTTGCAAGCGGTTTTATTAATATCCCGCTTGAAAACAGCGGCAAAGCTGTCGACAACCTACTTTCGGTAATTGGCAGCAGCTATGAAATTGACAGGGTGTATATTTTTGAATATGATTTTTTCAGGAACACCATGTCGAATACACACGAGTGGTGTGGTGAAGGTATTACCCCTGAA
This sequence comes from uncultured Bacteroidales bacterium, assembly GCA_903822525.1. GTDB lineage: Bacteria > Bacteroidota > Bacteroidia > Bacteroidales > UBA4417 > UBA4417. The sequence continues at coordinate 8,862 of CAIJPI010000033.1, forward strand.
AAGGATAATTTACAGCATATTCCTGCCGATCAATTCGGGAATTGGGTCGAAGCGCATAAAAGCGGGGATATGTTTATTGTTGAGGATGTAAGCAAACTCGATAAGCAGGATGCTTTATATGAAATACTTCTGCCCCAGGGGATAAAATCCCTTATTACCATTCCGCTGATGTTAAAAGGGGATTGTCTGGGTTTTGTTGGTTTCGATTCGGTTAAAACGCTGAAAAAGTGGAGTACTGAAGAAATAGCCCTGCTTCAGGTTCTGGCAAACCTCCTATGCAATATTACCGACCGGAGAAGGGCCGATGAAGCGCTGCATAACAATGAGGCTTCGATGAAAGCCATTTTCAATAATGTTCCTTTCCAGATGTGGCTTAAAGATGCTGACAGCAGGTATTTGGCTGTTAATAAGCATTTTATGGATTATTTCAGCATTACAAACGAGCAGGATATTATTGGCAGAACAGCTATGGATATTTGGGACCATTCAGCTGCCGGTTATTTAATCGAACAGGATAAACAGGTAATGCAGAGCATGGAAATGCGCAACACCGAAGAACTTATAGATTTTAAGCATAAAGCGGTTTGGTTTGAGACTTTTCGTGCTCCTATCATGGACCAGGAGGGCCGTTTACTTGGAACTACGGGTATGGCCAGAGATATTACAGGCAGAAAAAATACCGAGAATTCACTGCAACTGGCAGTTGAGGCTGCTGAAGCAGCAAACGAAGCAAAGAGCAGGTTCCTGGCTATTATGAGCCACGAAATCCGCAATCCGTTAAATGTGGTTGTCGGAATGGTGAGGATGCTTCATAAAGCTGGATTAACGGGTTCGAATAGCAATCTGATTGAAAACATTAAATCTTCCTCCGATCATTTACTTATGATCGTTAATGATATTCTCGATTTCTCTAAAATTGAAAGCGGCGAAATGATTCTGGAGGAAACAAGTTTTAATATTCATGAGGTAGTTAAGCAGGCTTTCAATTCGCAGGTTTATTTTGCAAGGGAGAAAAAATTGCTGTTGAAATATCATGTTGACAGCCGTATCGACAGCTATTATAAAGGTGATCCTTTAAAACTGCAGCAGGTATTAGGGAATTTACTCAGCAATGCCATTAAATTTACCCTAACCGGGAAAATTGAATTGCATTGTGAACTGGAATGTGTGCAGGGGAAAAACGACAGTATACTTTTTGCAGTCGAAGATACCGGCATAGGAATAAGCCCTGAAAATCAGAAAAAAATATTTGAAAGTTTTAAGCAGGAAAGCGATGCCATAACGCGGACACATGGAGGTACCGGTCTGGGATTAGCTATCAGCAAACAGATAGTTGAATTAATGGGAGGCAAACTTTGCCTTGAAAGCATTAAAAATGAGGGGAGTAAATTTTATTTCTCAGTGGAGCTGCAAAAACTGGAAGGTGAGTCAATTCAGGTGAAAGAGAAAGAGATGGATGTTGAGAATTATTCGCTCCGGGGGTATACTGTTTTATTGGTTGAAGACAATAAGCTGAACCAGATACTTGCATTAGCCATGCTCGAAAAATGGGAAGCCAGGGTAGTTGTTGCCTGCAATGGGCAGCAAGCTATCGATATTCTGGAGAAGGAAACATTTGATATCATCCTGATGGATATTCAGATGCCTATAATGGATGGCATGACTGCCAGTAAACTGATACGTGAGAAACTGAAACTTACCACTCCTATTCTGGCACTTTCAGCTAATGTGATAAAGGGCATAGTCGAAAAGTGCGAAGAATCCGGCATGCAGGGATATATTTCGAAGCCGTTCGAATCGGATGATCTTTTCCGGAAAATTGTAATGAATATTCCAAACGATAAAAATAGTTTTGCTGGAGAAGAATTGGAACTGCTGAATATTAAAGTTGCTGATATTTCACGCCTTGAAAAAATGATGGGTTCGGATCAGGTGCAGCTTGATAAGATGATTCAGAAATTCCTTGAAATAACACCGGCCTACCTCGATGAATTAAATCGCGGGAATACAGCAAACGATGTGGAGGCCATTGCGGCGGCTTCGCATAAAATTAAGTCGAGTATTGATCTGGTTTCGGCTACGGTTATGCGCGAACTTATACAGAGCATTAATCAGAACAGCAAAAAAAGTATAGATCTGGATGAGGTAAAACCACTTATTGCAAAATTTAATGCATATTATAAAATCCTTGAAGTGGAACTCAGGGAGGAAATTTATGCATTGAAAACGGCATAAGTATTACATAATGAATTTATTATATTTAAAATTGGGTTAAGCCCAGCAATGTATTGCAGCAACTTAAGAAACTGTCTAAAAATAATCTTAACTATTTTCAGATGGGAATAACCTGTTTACTGTCACATTGAGCGAAGTCGAAATGCACTCGTTCAACGCTTAAACGAAAATATTTAGATGATTTAATGGGCTTCGACTCCCCTTCGGCAAGATCAGGGCAGGCTTTTCAGCCTGACAGTAGATTGAGCAAATAACCTGATAAATCACTTCAATTTTAAAATTCAGACAGTCTTTTAGTGTTTTTGTGTTTTCGTGGCAAAAATGAAAATGCATAGATGCGAAAATTAATATCAAAATGCGCCGCCCATAAATTCCCGTTACTTATTCTGACAGCATTCCAGGTGTACATACAATTCTGTTTGGGATATTAATATAATACGGATATTTGCATTCTGATCTGCAATACACTACCCTATGCTCCGCTTTTCAATCCGAAATATAATTCTTTTCCTGATTCTGCTTCTTGGTTTTCAATATTCATTTGCTCAGCATAAGCCCTGGCGGGAAAAAGAGATGGAGGTTAAGATCAGGTTCAGCTCCCCCGAACAGGTAGGATTACTTGGCAGGATGAACCTCAAAGGTGATATCTATAACACCCATGCCTGCATGTATCTTACGCCGGATGAACTCAAAAAGATTGACTCGGCAAGGCTCGATTACAGTATTTCCATTCCCGATCTCAATGCCTGGTCGGCAGGTTTTGGTAAAGCCATGGTTCCTCCGGGATACTATACTTTTGATCAGATAAAAGCTATTGCCGACAGCCTTGCCACCAATTTTCCCGATATCTGCAGTAAGGTTGTATATGGATTTACTCCCCAGTTTAAAGAGCTTGCAGCTTTAAAAATAAGCGATAATGTGAGTGTTGACGAAAACGAAGCTGAAATATTATTTGATGGAGGCATACACGGAAACGAAATCGGAGGCTCACAGAATGTGATTCAGTTTGCACGCGATCTATGCCTTGCCTACGGCTCTGATCCCATTACTACCGGTTTGGTGAATAATCGCGAAATATGGCTATACTATTGCGTTAATCCTTATGGCCGCGACTTTATGACCCGTGAAAACGGCAATATGATTGATATAAACCGCGATTACGGTTATGTGTGGGGTGCCGAAGGAGGTAGCACAGGCCCTTTTTCGCAACCCGAATCCAAAGCCCTGCGCGATTGCCAGTATTCAAACCAGTTTGTGTCCTATACCAATTATCACAGCGGTACCGAAACTGTTTCGTACCCCTGGAGTTACCGCTACAGCCCAACACCCGATAATGCACATATTGATGCCCTGGCAGGAATATATGTTTCAAATTCGGGATATACATCGCTCCCTTACGGACAGGGTTCGCAGATTATGTATCTGATACAGGGAAGTACCAAAGATTTTAATTATGGCTGCATGGGTTCGGTTGCCTGGTCGATGGAAATTTCATTGGATAAACAACCTGCGGGACCTAATATCAAGCATTATTACGACATTAATAAATCGGCTATGCTCGCTCTTATTGAGCATTCGGGGTATGGGATAGAAGGAACGATTACCGATGCTGTAACAGGTATACCATTGAGGGCATCCGTATGGGTTGGATCCAATTATCCTACTTTTACCGATGGCGATGCCGGCGACTATCATAAATATATGGTGCCAGGTACCTATGCCCTGCGTTTCACAGCTAACGGGTATGAGCCAAAGGAGATCAGTAATGTAATTGTACATAATATGCAAAGCACCGTGACGGATGTACAACTGCAGCCCCTTCAATCGCAGTATGGATACCGTACAAGTATTTCGCGTATTCCCAATTTCAATGCCCAGAATCCTGGGGATGAAGGTTATTCGGCAGCATGCCTGGGCGCTCCTGACCAGGTAAATTATTCAGTCGGGAAAGGCGGTTATGTTACTGTCGACATGCAGAATCCAGTTCAGGATGAGCCCGGACCGGATATCAGGGTGTATGAAGGTGACGCCAGTCCTGAAGGATATGCGGTTTACGCACTTACTACCATGGATGGCTATTGGAACTACATTGGATCTGGCGTAGGCACATCTGATTTTGATCTAACCACGGCTGGAATTGCGGAGGCTCAGTTTATACTTATCCTGGATGATAACGACGGAACAGCTAATGTGAATGATGCCGGCTTCGACCTGGATGCCATTGGAAATATTCATGCTCCTATCCCCGATACGCTGGCACATATTTCGGGTAAAGTATATGATTCTAATTCGGGACTGGCCCTGGCGGGAGTGGTTATAACCCTTTCGGATACAATACTGGTTACCGATACAGCCGGATACTATTCGTACAACCCCTTACGGGGTGGATACAGCATTTGTGCAAGCTTACAGGATTATAATACCGAATGTGATACCGTACAACTGGCTCCGGGTGAAGTTGCCACGCATGACTTTTACCTGAATTATAATGTTGGTATGCCAAAAACACTCCCGGCCGGAAACTTTTCAGTGATGCCCAATCCATTCACCGACAGGCTGAATATTCAGTTTGCTATTGAAAAAGCAGGCAGGGTAAAAATTTATCTTTCATCGGTTTCGGGTAGTGGAAATATTACCCTAACAAATGATGTATACCCGGCAGGATCACATGCTATTTCTGTTTTTCCTGCCAGCCTGACTGGCGGCATACTTTCACCGGGAATGTATATCCTGAGCATGGAGAGTGCAGCTATGAAACAGAAGTGCAAGCTGATTAAAATATCAGGGCAATAGTTCAAATCCAAATTAACAGGTTGGGATAAGTCCGGACTGATTTATCAGATTATCTGTTACGTTGTTGCGCAATACAGCTTCAAATCATTTCCTCATCATGCTTGTGTAAACCCGAAAGGCAAAAATCGCAATACAACTGTCAGGGGATAAATTATTTTTTTCGTCTGAATTCTGATGTGGTTTTCAGATGCCAAGCCACCCCATATCTTTAACAAAAAGGGTTCTGCTACGAATTTAATGGAATTGGTTTTAAATTGGCCCGAAGTCGGAAGACGGAAGTCCGAAGAAGGGACTTACCCGAATTTACATACTATGAATTGAAAATAAGTTGCATACTGTTAATCGTCTTACAATGTGCATCTTATTCTGAATAAAATAGTTTTCAGGAGATATTCTGTCTTCCGTCTTCCGACTTCCGACAACTTGATTTGACCCACTAAAATAACAGTAGAACCACAAAAAAATACACGAGACTGTTGGCATTGCTTCCTGTGTGCCGGCAATTATGCCCTGGCTTCGGTACGAGTGCGGAAGTATAGCAACAGCATAAAAACAAGGCTCAGCACAAAAAATACCGTTATGGCAAGTACCGAAAAGCGCATGCTTCCGGTGAGTGCTTCGATAACTCCGAAGCTGAATGTGCCGGCAACAGTAGCAAGTTTTTCCATAACATCATAAAAACTGAAGTATGAGGTATGGTCGGTTGTATCGGCAGGGAGCATTTTTGAATAGGTACTTCTTGCCAGCGATTGCGATCCTCCCATTACAATTCCGATAAAGAAGGCCGCCGTTACAAACTGGATGGTATTTGTAATAAAATAGGCTCCTATGCAGATCAGTGTCCAGGCAACAATAGTGATCATAAGGGCGCGGAGGTTGCCAAGTTTTTCCGAAATCCGGGCGAACATCCATGCTCCAAGCATCCCTACCAGTTGTATAACGAGAATGGTAGGTATCAGCACATCTTCTTTCAGATGCATTTCCTTTTCGCCGTAGGTAGCTGCCATAAACATGGTTGTAAGCACGCCCATCATCATAAAGAAGAATCCGGTAAGGTACATGCTGAGTTTATAGGATTTCCTGACCTGCTGGAAAACCATACGCAATTCCCTGTATCCGTTCGAAAGCACAGAATCTCTTTTTATCCTTTTACGGAAAGTGTATTTGGGCAGGCGGCTGAAAGTGATCTGTGAAAAGCCTATCCACCAGACAAATACGCTCAGAAATGAAATCCGCGCGGGTAATGAACTGTCGGCTGCGATGCCGAATAAATCCGGTTTCATGATCATCAGCAGGTTGAAGAGCAGCAGTACAACACCTCCCAGGTAACCCATTGAATACCCTCTTGCGCTGATACGGTCCTGATCCTCGGGTTCTGCAATTACCGGCAGGAATGAATTGTAAAATACAATACTTCCACCGTACCCGATGGTGCCCAGGGCGAAGGCAATTATACCCAGCTCAATATGGTTTTTTTCGAAAAAAAACAAAGCTCCGCATGCCGCTGCTCCTATAAGCGTAAAGGCACGCATAAATCCTTTTCTCCGACCGGTATAATCGGCCATCGACGAAAAAAGCGGTGACCCAATGGCTACCAGAAGATAAGCTGCAGCAATAGCCCAGGAGTATAACACGGTATTAATTACCGGCGCACCGAAAAATGAAACGGTGAAACTGTCGCCGGTGCGGGTAATCGTATTATAATAAATCGGGAAAATAGCCGATGCTATGGTAAGCTGATACACTGAGTTAGCCCAGTCGTACATTACCCAGCCTCTGACAATACGTTTGTCGCCTTTAACAATGGTTTGAACATCTTTGCGTTTAATCAAGGGTGCCTCCTGTTTTAAAGACTGCTAATGTATAAATAGATTGTTAAAAATAAAAGTGAGAGAGTGAGGGGCGAGGGGGCGAGTGGGTGAGTGGGAGAGTGGGAGAGTGGGAGAGAGGGAGAGAGGGGGTGATTTTTTATGGGGTGATGGCAATTTTGCCGGTTATGAGTTTGTTGCCTTGCAGTACACGGTATATGTAGATGCCTGGTGAAAGTTTTTCGCCTTGCAGCCCTGTGCCTTCCCATGCAATGGTGTGTGTGCCCGGATTAAGCCACTGCCTGGCCGGAACAGCAAGCAAACGGCCTGTCAGGGAGTATATCTCAATGCTGAAAGGGACGGATTTTTCATTTACTATTTTAAAGGCGGTTGTGCTGTGCATTGGGTTTGGAAATACGCTGACTTCATCTGATTTTGGACCGGAATTAATATCCGAAAGAAGGAGAGGGTCAACGCATATCATCACTTGATTGCTGGTACTAGCAGTATTTACAAAAAGTGTATCACAAAGCAATTCAGTTCCTTTATTTATAGGAATAGCGATTTTAACTGTAAGATTCAGTGAGTCGCCCGACTGCAGCGTGTAAGGAAGTCCGATGTTCCATGGGTCAATCTGCCAGTTAAAAGGTGTTTCGCCGGTATTATTGATATGGCTGATCACTAGCTGTTGATTGGTA
>CAIJPI010000034.1 GCA_903822525.1 uncultured Bacteroidales bacterium
CGTTTTTCGGTTACCGGAAATCAGGCTGACCGTGGAGCTTACAAAGCAACTACCCTCCGGAATATCGAACTTACCGGACCGTATATGCACGATGGCCGTTTTAAAACGCTGGAAGAAGTTATTGACTTTTATTCTCAGGGAATCATCTGGTCGCCTAACGTTCACCCACTTATGCATCATTCTTACGATGGTGGCATTCAGCTAACTGTGAACGAAAAGGCTGATTTAATTGCCTTTATCAAAACGTTGAGGGATGATTCTTTCCTATCCAATCCTGCATTCGGTCCGCCTGCTCATTTGCCTGACGGGGGAATCCCAATAAAGTAAGATGTTTTCTATTATGAAATCACTCCCGATGCTTACACTAATGCTTCGGGGGATTCTTTTTTTTATTTGTTGTCGGGGTCAATGAATCACAATTATTTTCCTGGTTGATTCCTGTTTAGCATTACTGATTCGGAGCAGATAAATCCCGTTTGTAAGATTCCGCAGATCGATTTTTTGTTCGCCCAAATTTGTATTTATACTGCTTAGCTTTTCGCCTCCCATACTGAAAATTGATAAATCAGTGAATATACCCGGAGGCAATCCTTTAACCGTTACTTCTTCATCAGCAGGATTCGGGAATATTTGAATGTCGGCATTCAACGGATATTCAGGAAGCGAAACCCAGAAGAATGGGAAAGTATACGAAACGCTATCACTCCCAAAAGCATTAGTCCCTTTGTGAAAAATTGTATAATAGCCCGGCTGCTGGTAAATATGCATGGGGTTTTCCTCGTTTGAATAATTTCCGTCGCCAAAATCCCAGAAATAAGTATCAACGCATGTAGAAAAACTCGTAAAAAAAACGGAATCCAGTTTTTGTTCCGGGTAGTACATATTTACATAAGGTTGGGGATTGTAATCAATGTTAATCGTATCGTATGATACTCCACAACCAGGTACTTCGCATTCAACCACATACTGAAGGTTTGCTGTGTCGTAAAGAGTCAGATACGGATTTCGGATGAACGGATCGCTCAGCCCTGTTTCAGGCGTCCAGTGGTAAGAGGCGTTTGTATGATAGGTCGAGTTAAGTGTCACTGTCCATCCGCACCAGAAAACAGGCATGTTGTTAGCTATTTCTACCTGGAAAGGTTCAGTTTGTATGCTAACAGAATCAACTATGCCCAGCAATGAGTTGTGTAGGTAATATGTCATATTTCCACAGGCAGTAACAGCAGCATAGGCAGAATCTGGATTTGCTATGCAGGTATCCGGTGTCCACCAGTTTGTGCCGGTAGCAGGCAGGCTGCACATATTCAGGTAGAGTTGTTCGCCGCAGGGAACAGTAATGATATTGTTTGAACTGTCGGAACAGATAACTATTTCGTTTGCACCTATGGCTGGCAGGTTCTTTCGTTTATTCCCAAGCAGATCGTATTCGGGGGCATCACTCCATCCTTTTCCCTGCAGGATTGGATTGGTTGCTACTCCTGTTCTGTTAATATCGTAAACAGGATCATAACTTACCGAGCATGTATCATAAAAACAGTAGGTCAGCGGGTAATAATTATTGTGTGAAATATTCGACTTGTCGTACTCTACTACACGGCAAAAATTATTGTCGTGGACCTGTATGTCACTATATTCTTTCCATAGATAAGCCCCCTCAATAAAATTATTGTAACTGATATTGGAATGATGTCCCCGGCCAACCAGGCAGCCGCCAACAAATACATTATTTTGTATCACATAGTCCCAATAGCCGGTATATACATCTCCGTAATCAAGGTCACCATATAATATATTCCGGTTGAAGTGAAGGGATTTATTAAAAGCCAGGCTAACACTTCCCATTATCGTATTCCCGGTCATAGTAATGTTTTCAGCATGTGATGGGTTAAATGCACCTGAGAAATAATTGTCGATATAGTTAACATTAAGTGTTGTTACAGGATTGCCTGTAGTAACTAACTGTGCCAGAAACTTGTTCCCTTTAAAGTATCTTGAGGAAATATGAACTATGAACTCGCTTTCGAAAGTATTGTCAAGCACAGAATCAGCGAGTCCGATGTTGTTTTCATCTCCGGACATATAGTTTCCCTTAATTACTTCGGCATTCATCGATTCTATTTTTACCTTACCAAAAAGAGAATTGTTGAATAGGTTTACTTTATTATTCAGCCATGTTTCAAGTGCGTAACTATTAGTTGAATTTGAAGTGCAGTTTTGCATGGTGAGTGATCCGAACTCATTAGAACTATATATACATTCTCCGGGGGAACTGATGCTGCAATAACTTAGTGTAATACTTGAGTAGAAACCCTGATTTAACCAGAAGTGTCTTATGTTAATTGTTCCATCATTTGAGAAATTTTGATTCAAAGAAGAGATTACACAGTTATTGATAAATATTTTCTCTGATTCAACAAAGTCAATGGCCCTGCCGTACATCGTTGAAACCGTAACTGCCATCAGGGTGATATACGAACATTGATAAAAACTCACACTGCTGTTAAAGATAACATCGGTCGAATCGAGGGTTGAAGAGCGCATCTCGAACGTATGTGTGGCGGATGCCCCTGGAATAGAACTGAAAGTAACTCCATTATAACTTCCTGGAAGAAGAGCAAAAACGACATTATCGGAAATACCTTGTGCATAAAGATCGGTCATAGCCTCACCCAGAGTAGTATAGTTGGCGCTGGCACTTCCAATGGTATAGTAACCTGATAATTGTGCAAATAAGCTGGATTGTAATGCGATACAAAAAAACAGGATGATAAGAGGTTTAATAAGTTTCATAAATTAGTCTATATTTTAAAAGGGAGCTTAATACGGCTAAGTTATGAGTAAATGTAATGTGCAGGAAATTGTAAAATAATTATTTATCTGCGAAATATCAGGTAACTCTCATTACACATTAGTACACAAAAGGTAGGCGTCCGGAGTACAAAACCACGTACACATCAATACTTATAAAATAATAAATCACTTATTTTCTCGCCGGTTGGGCGTACATCAGCACATCGTCAGCGGTGATCTGCTGGTCGCATAAAATAACAAGGCGCTCAACTACATTGCGCAGTTCGCGGATATTGCCGGTCCATTTGATCTTTTTTAGCTCATCGAGTGCTTCATCGGTAAACTGTATGGGTGGCCTGCCGTTATTTTCGCAGATTTGTTCCACAAAATAGTAAGCCAGCATCGGGATATCGTCTTCGCGTTCGTTCAGTGAAGGCACCTTGATCAGAATCACACTCAGGCGGTGATACAAATCTTCACGGAAGGTTTTGTTTTCAATTTCGTCCAGCAGGTTTTTATTGGTAGCAGCAATTACGCGCACATTTACTGGAATGTCCTTTTCACCGCCTACACGCATAATTTTGTTTTCCTGTAAAGCACGCAATACCTTGGCTTGTGCCGAAAGGCTCATATCACCGATTTCGTCGAGGAAAATGGTGCCGTTCGTAGCCTGTTCAAAGTCACCTTTACGTTGTTTAATGGCAGAAGTAAAGGATCCTTTTTCGTGTCCGAACAGTACGCTTTCAATCAGCTCCGACGGAATGGCGGCGCAGTTTACCTCAACAAAAGGACCATCGGCGCGGTGACTTTTCTCGTGCAGCCAGCGGGCAACCAATTCCTTGCCGGTTCCGCTTTCGCCTGTAATAAGCACCCGGGCATCGGTAGGTGCTACACGTTCAATCAATTCCTTTATTTTCGAGATGGCAGGCGAATCTCCTATCATTTCATATTGCTTGCTTACCTTACGTTTAAGCGCTTTGGTTTCGGTAACCAGGCGCGATTTGTCCATGGCATTGCGCAGGGTAATTAACAACCTGTTTAGGTCCAGCGGTTTGGCGATAAAATCGTAGGCGCCTTTGCGTATGGCTTCAACAGCGGTTTCTATGGTTCCGTGCCCCGAAATCATCACTACCGGTGAATCGGTGGTTTCCTGGATATGGTCGAGCACTTCGATACCATCCATGCGTGGCATTTTTATATCGCAGAGTATAACATCGTATGTTTCTTTGCCTAAAAGCTCTATTCCTGTGGGCCCGTCTTCGGCATCATCCACCTGATAATTCTCATATTCCAGAATTTCGCGCAAGGCATTACGTATAGCACGTTCGTCGTCAATAATCAGTATTCTTGCCATATTGAGGGTTTAGGAGGTTGGGGCTGAACGATAGGATTGATGGGTTTTAGTTGTCATTCAATTGTTGCTGGACGGGAGGGTAGAAGGGGTTTAGGTTTTTAGTGGTCATTCAATTGTTGCTGGACGACAGGGTTTTAGGTTTTTAGTGGTCATTCAATTGTGCTTGTAAGAGAGTTTTGAGAGTATCTGAAACCCTGAAACTCTGAAACCCTTGAACCCTTGAACCCTTGAACTCCTTGAACCCTTTAAACCCTTGAACTCTTTAACCCCTGAATCGCCTATCCTTTATATCGTATCCACTTCCACAATTCACGGTAGTTCGATTTTTTGCCATACATCAGAATGCCGGTGCGGTAAATTTTGGCAGCAAGCCAGGTAGCTCCCAGGAAGCCCAGGATAAGGAATGTAATGGAAAGTGCTATCTCCCATGCCGGAACTCCAAAAGGAATACGTACCATCATGATAACAGGCGATGTAAGCGGAATCATCGAAAGCCAGAATGCCAGCGGACTTTCAGGATTCTGGATAACAGTCTGAGCCACTACGATCGAAAGTATTAAAGGAACTGTAACCGGAAGCATAAATTGCTGGGTATCGGCATCATTGTCAACTGCTGAGCCAATAGCCGCAAACAAAGCGCCGTACAGCAGGTATCCGAATAGAAAATAGAAAAGAAATGCTATGATCATAACGGTTAAATTGATGGACGAAAAGGCTTCGAAAACTTCGTTCAGCTCATCATTTCCGGTATTGGCAGTGATTGAATTAGGTGTGGCAGGGGCTACTTCATTTGGAAGGGCTATACTCTGCCCGGCTATTTTCGTTTGCTCTGTCTGCGTTTTTTTAAACTGTTGCGGGAAAGCCGCCTGAACGGCTGTTATGATAATAAAAGTAAAAGCAATCCACAACAGGAACTGGGTCAGTCCGACCAATGCCACCCCGATCACTTTTCCCATCATCAGCTGGAAAGGTTTTACCGACGAAACAATTACCTCTACAATACGGCTGGTTTTTTCTTCGATAACACCGCGCATCACCTGTGCCCCAAACATAAAAATGAACATATAGATCAAAATACTGGCAACTAATCCGACCACCATTGTGATTTCAGTGTAACTTTTTTGTTCGGTGCCGCCTTTATCCGTTTTATAAGTTGTGATTTGTACATCAGTCCTGATATTTTTTAATATAGTTTCACTCATCAGGTCTACGGAAGTTGTATCATCACCTGGCTTGTAACCGGGTGTTTTACGCAGTATCTCATTCCTGATTTCAGCGGCGAGTTTATGCTTCTCCAGTTCTCGACTCATAACTCCCGAAATATATCCTTTCAGGTTTAAGGTCGGCTGCTTGTCAGAATATATTATGGCATTATCAGGAATATTGAGTTGAGTAACAGGAATATGCAATAACATATAGCTACCGCTTTTCATCAACGTTTCCTTGGCTTCTTTTAATCCTGTGGTAACAGAAATAAAAGTATAATTTTCATTATTTTCGAATTTACTGGCAAATAATCCTGTTTCGTCGAGTACGCTTATCAGTTGCTTGTCGTCCTGCCTGCTGGCAAGATAAACCGGGAGAATAAACAGGGAAGCCATCAGGATTGGCCCTAAAATAGTCATTACAATAAACGACCGCTTCTTTACTTTAGTGAGGTATTCGCGTTGTATGATGAGAAATATCTTGTTCATGGCTTTGGTTTTCAGGATTCCAGAATATGATTGGCATTAACCGAATTTACTGTTGAGATGAATATGTCGTTCATCGATGGGATTAGCTCATTGAAAGCAACCACATGTACAAATGGCAACATTACTGCAAGCAGATCGTTTGGTCCTTTAGAAGCAGGCAATCTGTAGGTTGCGGTGCATATGTCTTCTTCCAGAACCGAACTGAGTTGTTCAAAACCGGGTTCCGTCATCTGGAAAGCTATACCGTTCTTATCGCGGTACTGCACCTGATAGCTGTTAGTGAAATACTGCCTTTTGATTTCCTTAACGGGGCCATCCAGTATCTTCTCAGCTTTATTAATTAAGGCAATGTTATCGCAGAGTTCTTCAACCGAAGCCATATTATGCGTCGAGAAAATGATGGTTGAGCCATTCTTGCGGAGCTCAAGGATTTCATCTCTGAGAAGGTTTACATTAATAGGATCAAATCCGCTGAAAGGCTCATCGAATATCAGCAGTTTGGGTTCGTGAACAACTGTTACTACAAACTGTATTTTCTGCTGCATGCCTTTCGAAAGCTCTTCCACTTTTTTGTCCCACCATCCTTCGATTTCGAATTTCTCGAACCATTTTTTTAAACGCTGCCGGGCATCGTGATGGCTCAGTCCTTTTAACTGGGCCAGGTATAGAGCCTGTTCGCCGACTTTCATTTTTTTATACAATCCGCGTTCTTCCGGAAGGTACCCTATCATTGAAATATGATCGGAATGCAAATGTCTGCCGTTAAACAGGACTTCCCCCTCATCGGGTCCGGTAATCTGGTTTATTATACGTATAAGTGTTGTTTTTCCGGCTCCATTTGGGCCAAGCAGACCGAAAATGCTATTTTCGGGAACCTGGATGCTTACCTTGTTGAGCGCAGTAAAGTCGCCAAAATTCTTGGTAACTGAATTTATTTGCAGTATCATTGGGACTGGAATAAAGTTAAGTAAAAAGCTGGTTTTTGGTATTTATTCATGGTAAAATTACAAATAATGTAAGTGGCAAAGCCGATTTCGGTTTTTTTAACAAAAAAAGCAGCCTTCCATGCGGGAGGCTGCTAATGGGATGCTTTTTTAAAAGCTTTTGCAGTAGTTTAATAACTTGCTTTCTTTAGGCTTGCCTGGAAGATTCTTTTTTTTGATATTCCCGTTTTACTGAAAATACTCCCGCATGCGGTCAAAGAATCCTTTATCACGTGCACCGGGCTGAGGTTTGAAATTTTCGGCAGTCTGCAGCTTTTCCAGAATCTCTTTCTCTTGTCGGTTCAGATTTCGTGGTGTCCATACATTAATGGTTACCAGCAAATCGCCTTTGCCGTATGAATTGATCGAAGGCAATCCTTTCCCTTTAAGCCGCAACATACGACCACCCTGTGTACCGGGTTCGATTTTTATCCGTGCTTTGCCTTCAAGAGTAGGTATGTCGACCGAACTTCCAAGACTTGCATCCGGGAAACTGACATAGAGATCGTATAACAGGTTGTTTCCTTCGCGGTGGAGGAATTCGTGAGGTGCTTCTTCAATCTGTATGATAAGATCACCCGGAACGCCACCGCGTGCTGCTGCATTTCCTTTTCCGTTTACCGAAAGTTGTATACCGTCTGATACTCCTGCCGGAATATCGATGCTGATCACATCTTCGCCCTTCACCACGCCATTTCCTGCACAGTGTATACATTTGTGCTGTATGATCTGTCCTTCGCCGCTACAGGTGGGGCAGGCCGAACTGGTCTGCATCTGTCCCAGGAATGTATTGGTTACACGTGTTACCTGTCCGGTTCCACGGCAGGTTGAACAAGTTGAATAAGCCGACCCGCCTTCAGCCCCTGTACCTTTGCAGTGGGTACATCCGATATATTTGTTTACTTTGATCTTCTTTTCAACGCCGGTATTGATTTCTTCGAGGGTTAAGCGGACTTTCACCCTCAGGTTGGTGCCGCGGTTTACACGTCGGCCTCCACGCTGTTGTCCGCCGCCAAATCCACCGCCGCCAAAAGCGCCTCCGAAAATGTCGCCGAAATGGCTGAAAATATCATCCATGTTCATTCCGCCACCACTGAATCCGCCACCACCATTCCTTAGCCCGTCGTGACCAAACTGATCGTAACGCTTGCGTTTCTCAGCATCACTGAGCACTTCATAAGCTTCGGCGGCTTCTTTAAATTTATCTTCCGACTCTTTGTTGTTGGGATTTTTATCGGGATGATATTTCAAAGCCATCTGGCGATAAGCCTTTTTGAGTTCAG
>CAIJPI010000035.1 GCA_903822525.1 uncultured Bacteroidales bacterium
AATTTGAAAAGCTTATCTTTTCGGAAACAAGTATTGCTTGCACCTTATATTCCTGCGATCCCGGCCATTGCCATTGCCACATGGGTCCGCGAAAGAAAAATCCGGTTAGTGTCAGCAAAGCATAAAGAACAATCATTACTACGAAGAAAAGCCTTATCAGTTTGCTGTACAATGGTTTTACCCATGGGATCAGATAGAGTAATACCAGCAGAAGAAGTACCCCAAGAGTAACGAAAAGCGGATTTGAGATCCAGTGAAGTGTTTCCTGAAGCCCGACAAAATACCATGGCCCTTTCATCACAGCATCGTTCAGCCCGTTTACAGGGGCTCTGAAAAAAAAGCTTATGAGAGTGAGAATTGCAAGGGTGCTAAGCAAAGTGCGGAGGTTCACTTTTAAACTGCGCGCATGCTCCATAATAATCACAAACAGGATTACGGTTGCCGTTGCAGCATGCTGTATGTATAAAACCTGGAAATTACCTTCAGACCCGATAAAAGTCTGCTGTAACATGCTGCCTATCCAGGGCAGACTCAGTACCAGCGATGATAGTATCCGGTGTGCCTGAACGCTGTCGCCATCGGCTTTGAGAATAAATCCTGAAAGCATGGCATATATGGCAAATACAATTGAAAGAATAAGCCTGAACCAAAGACTTTTACTTTTAACCGATTTCTCGGTTCCTTTCCTGATATGATCGAAAATATGTATAAGTGTCAGAATCAGAAATAGCTGAGCGCTCCAGTAGTGAATATTCCGGATAAGTGAGGCTGCCGGATTAGCAGTAACCAGCATTGTCACTGACAGATAAGGCTCGGCCACATTGTAAGGCACAGCCAGCAAAGCTCCCGAAACAGCACATATGATAACGGATGCTACAGCAACCCAACCGTATGTGTCGAAAAAAACATGTTTTCGTATGTTTTCGGGGATTTTCAAGACTTAGATATTAATTATGATTTCACCGGTTTTTAAATCACTGACAAATGGAATAGTTTGAAGAGGAATCCTTGCAGGTCCTTGCAGAACCTTTCCGGTAAATGCATCGTATCTCGAACCATGGCAGGGACAAATCAACTGTCCGTCCATTTCTTTGTTAATCCGGCAACCGGCATGGGTGCATGTATTCGAAAAAACTTTTAGCGAAGCCTCTGATTTTACTACTATGTAATTGTCGAAAATAAAAATCCCGGTTCCCAGTTTTGTGGTATTAACCCTGCTGACAACAGGTTTCCCGGATAGCTGTTTGTTTTTACCGGTCATAATACTCCACACTGCAATAAATGATGCAGCAGTGCCGAGAGTTGCCAATCGCAGTAGAGTTCTCCGGGTTATAAATCTTGAGTTATCCAATACTTCAATATATTCGTCAAAACTATAAATATTTTTTATCAATGCCTGCATTTTAACCTGCATGAAATATTTTATATGCTCAGGCAGAAGCTTTTTAATGCTGTTTCAAAATTTGATACTTGTGTAACATACTTGATAACAGACCCCAAAACGAATGAAAATGTAACATCAGTCGTGACACTTGTATCAAATTTTAGTGTACTGGGCTAAAGTCGGAATTATATTTGCTACCGGATGAGAGCGCTTCATTTATAGCAACATTCAATTTAAACTAAGTATTTCTACACACCCTCAACATCACTTTAAGCCTGGCATTTAGAAGCACATTAACGAAACAAAAAGAATAAACGTAATAGTAGAAATTTAAATATTTAAAAAGATGAATACACGATTCTTAAGCTGGGTGACTTTTGTAGCCGTAATGGGCGGATTACTATTTGGATTAAATATGGCCGGAATTTCAGGTGCCGTTGATGGAATTAAAGGCGATTTTTCACTTACTGATAGTGGGTTGGGGACCGTAGCTGCCCTGCTGACTATTGGTTGCTTAATTGGCGCCTTGTTTACCGGTAATTTCACTGAAAAATATGGACGCAGGAAAGTGATGATCTCAACAGCCATCCTTTATATTATATCAGCTTTGGGATGTGCTTTTGCCGGTTCTTCCGCCATGCTGATTTTATTTCGTATCCTTTCGGGTTTGGCTGTTGGTGCAACATCGGTTGTGGCACCCATGTACATATCTGAAATAGCACCTGCAAAAAAGAGGGGCCGTTTGGTTTCATTCAATCAGTTCGCTATAACAATTGGTATAGTAGTGGCCTACATTTTCGATTATCTCCTGGTGAATGCAGGTGAAAACAGCTGGCGTTTTATGCTCGCTGTTCCTGCAATTTTCGGAGTGTTTTACCTGATTTTTCTTCTTTTGAATTTCCCTGAAAGTCCCCGTTGGTTATTAGCTCACGGACGAAAAGATGAAGCCGAAAAAGTGTTACTCAACCTTGGAGGGCAGAAACTGGTGGACGAAGAGTTACCACAAATGGAGATGGCTCTGGCAGCTGAACAAAAGAAGGAGAAAATGTCGGTAAGCGAATTATTTAAAGGTAGAACAGGGAAAATTGTTTTAATTGGCACTTTGATCGCCGCTTTTCAACAGGTTACGGGTATTAATGCCGTCATTATGTTTGCTCCTGATATCTTTCAGGCAGCCGGGGCAGCCAAAGTAGATTCGTTAATGCTGGCAATGATTGTAGGAACAGTAAACTTCCTGGCAACCATACTGGCTTTGTGGCTGGTTGATAAGAGCGGACGCAAAACTTTATTGCTGTGGGGAGCTGTTGGTATGGCTGCCTCACTTGCATACCTGACTCTCGAATTTGCAAAAGCAGAGCAGAACGGAACCGGTGTTTTAATAGCCATGTTGGTTTATATTGCATTTTTTGCTGCTTCCTTTGCCCCGGTAATGTGGGTAATTATTTCCGAAATTTATCCGAACAGAATCAAAGGTGTAGCCATGTCGTTTTCAACCGCTGTAAGCTGGTTGTGTACATTCCTTACTGTATATTTTGCTCCTGTAATACATGGAACCTGGGGTTTGTCATACCTGTTCGGCATCTTCGGTTTCTTTAGTGTTGTTGCCTGGATTTTTGTAAAAATCTGGATCCCCGAAACCAAAGGAAAGTCTCTCGAAACTATTCACGCTGAAATGCTGAAGTAACAAATGTTAATTAGGGAATAAAAGGGCTGGAAGTTGGATGTTGGATGGCGGATGTTGGATGTTGGATGTCGAGGGAAAGATTATGAAGGAATAGGAAAAATTTGAATAAATGGACTTCCGACTTCCGACTTC
>CAIJPI010000036.1 GCA_903822525.1 uncultured Bacteroidales bacterium
AATCATGAAACAAAAACTACGCTTACTCTCCTTTTTAACTGCCATAATTGTATTCAGCAGTTATACCATGAACTACCCGAATGGATCTCCGGCTGGCAAAACCGGATCACCCGGCGACGGATCGAGCTGTTCATCATGCCATGGTGCTGCTGCCACGACTACCGCCGGGCAGATTACATCGAATATTCCTGCAAGCGGATACATTGCCGGTCAAACCTACCAGATTACAGCCACCAACCCGCTTACCGGTTCGGGAAAGTTCGGATTTGAAGTTTCACCACAAAACGTTACCGGCACACAGTTGGGAACTCTTGTTGCCGGTTCGGGCAGCAAACTTGTTGGCGGTACAAAGTATGTAACACATTCCAATGCCAATAGTACAACCAGTACCTGGACTTTCGGCTGGGTTGCTCCCGTTGCAGGTACCGGGGCAGTTACTTTTTACGGGGCATTTGCCAGAAACTATACCGGTGCAACCACGCTGAGTTCGCTTACCGTGCAGGAAGCAACTGCTTCGGCTCCGGCCACTGCAGGACCTATAACCGGCCCGCTAACCGTTTGCTTAAACAATAGCGATACATATTCAGTTGGATCTATAGCCGGCGCGACCAGTTATGTTTGGTCCGCTCCTACGGGCGCAACCATTGTAAGCGGACAGGGCACTACTTCGGTAAGTGTGTCGTTCAGTGCCTCCGCCATATCAGGAAATATGAGCGTATATGGTTCCAATGCAAACGGGAATGGAGCTCCTTCAAGCCTGATGGTAACTGTAAACACAACTCCTTCACCTACCAGCGCAGTTACTGGGATAGACAATCCATGCCAGACCAGTTCGCAGACCTATTCGGTAACGAATGTTTCGGGTATAACTTTCACCTGGACTGTGCCATCAGGCTCAGTAATCACTTCCGGACAAGGTACAAATTCCATTAATGTTACCGTTGGTGGGAACAGTGGTAATGTTACTGTAGTTCCATCGAACAATTGTGGAAGTGGAAGTGCTACCAATCTTGCCATCACTGTTAGCCCTGTACCTTCTCCTACCAGCAGTATATCCGGAAACAATACGCCCTGCCAGACAACTTCGCAGACATATTCAGTTACTAATGTTTCTGGAGTATCCTATGCATGGAATGTGCCTTCAGGATCAGTTATAACTTCAGGCCAGGGAACAAACTCCGTTAATGTAACCATAGGTGCAGCCAACGGAAATGTTAGTGTGATCCCTTCGAATTCGTGTGGAAATGGTGTTGTTACCAACTTTACTGTTACGGTAAGTCTTGTTCCTGCTCAGGCAACAATTTCCGGGAATAGCGTCCCATGCCAGACCAGTTCACAGGTGTACTCAGTTGCAAATGTTTCAGGCGTAACCTATACATGGGAAGTTCCTGCAGGATCGGTAATAACATCCGGACAGGGAACAAATTCAATCAATGTAACGGTAGGGACAACCAATGGAAATATAACGGTAGCTTCATCCAACAGTTGCGGAAGTGGTGCCAATGCAAACTTCCCGATCACGGTAGGTTCAGCTCCTTCACAAACAAGCGCCATAGCCGGAAACTCTGCTCCATGCCAGTCAAGCTCGCAGGTATATTCAGTATCCAATGTTTCGGGAGTTTCGTATGCATGGAACGTTCCATCAGGATCGGTTATAACTTCAGGTCAGGGTACCAGTTCAATTAATGTAACTATGGGCACAAATAACGGAGATGTAACTGTAGTGCCATCAAATTCATGCGGAACAGGTGCAATGAGTAACTTCACGGTTTCTTCTGTTGGTCTGCTGCCTGCAACACCATCAACACCTACAGGTCCTTCGCAGGTAAACTTACTGAATACAATGATGAGTGATTATTCAACATCTGCAGGAGCTGATTCTTATGTATGGCAAATCAGCCCGGCTTCGGCAGGGGTTATTGCAGGTACAACCGCAACGGCCCAGGTTACCTGGAATATGGCTTTTACCGGAAATGCCGATATTTCTGTAAAAGCTCAGAATGCTTGCGGTATAAGCGTTTGGTCACCGGTTGAAACAGTGCATGTTATCAATACTACCGGCCTGGGCGATGATGCTTCAGGAATCAGGGTAATGGCAGGCGAATCAAACGGCTACCTGACTTTTGAAATGAATACAAATGCGAATCAGGCCAGTGTAATGATTCTGGATCTCTCAGGTCGTGTTTTATTAAACACAACAATAGCTGGGCAAGGTCGTCAGCAAATTAGCCATCAGCTGAAAGCAGGTGTTTATATGGTTGTAGTTGAAGCAGGAAACTCAAGGCTCAACAAGAAAATACTTGTGATGTGATTATAGGGAGCTGAATTTTCAGCTCAACATATTTGAGACCCTTTACTTTAATCCCGGATTACATATAAGCTGGCTTTCAAGCAGCTGATTCGTAATCCGGGTTTTTTATACTTCGTTTCTACTGAATAATGGTAGTGATTCATCTATTTAGTACAGGCAAACTGCCTGAAGCGTTTAATGCTTTAGGGTAACGTTCATGGAACAAGAAAAGGCAATTAATATATTTAGTACTCTTTTATGAAACATTAACAATGCTGAATATGTACTAGCAAAATCATTGAAACTACTGAGAACATGCATAGTAACTGATTTTCATAGCCAATAGGCAAGATGAGTATATTTTGGCCAGGGAGATTTTAGGATGATTTTGTTCAACCAACTGAAGGCTGATATAGAGTCAGTACCAAATATTTTACTAACTTTGCAATCACAATAAAGTGAGGTGCTTAACATGGATAAAACAAAGATTCTATTTGTAACACAGGATATAACTCCCTTTATGAAGGACAGCCCTATGGGGCTAATTTCCAGACATTTACCACAAGGTATCCAGGAAAAAGGTCGCGAGATCCGTACTTTCATGCCACGGTTCGGCAGTATAAACGAACGCAGGAATCAACTCCATGAAGTAATTCGCCTGTCGGGGATGAACCTGATCATTGATGACACCGATCATTCACTCATCATTAAAGTGGCTTCAATTCAGCAAGCCAGGATGCAAATCTATTTTATTGATAACGAAGACTATTTTCACCGTAAATATATCTACAGGGATAAAAACAACGTTTTTTTTGAAGATAACGACGAACGTGCTATCTTTTTTGCCAGAGGTGTAATCGAAACAGTGAAAAAACTTGGATGGAGTCCTGATATTGTGCATTGCCATGGTTGGATGTCAGCGCTAACACCGCTGTATATCAAGAAAGTATACCACGAAAATCCGCTCTTTTCTTCCTCTAAGGTTATTGTATCCATATACGACGACGATTTCACCGAGCCTCTTCATCCCAATCTTCAGGCAAAACTGAAACATGAAAATATTGCCCTTAAGGACCTGAAACACTTTAAGAAGCCTGATTATGTAAGTCTGATGAAAGCTTCCATTGATCTGTCGGAAGGAGTAATTATAGCAAGCCAGGAAATAAACAGCGAATTGGCTGAATATATCGAACAGTCGGGTAAACCAACTCTGCCATTCCAGGGAGATGCGAATTATATCCCTGTTTACAAC
Source organism: uncultured Bacteroidales bacterium (assembly GCA_903822525.1). Taxonomy (GTDB): domain Bacteria; phylum Bacteroidota; class Bacteroidia; order Bacteroidales; family UBA4417; genus UBA4417. The sequence goes on from CAIJPI010000036.1 coordinate 3,543, forward strand.
GAATTTTACGATAAGGTGCTCCACAGCTAGGCTGATAAAGCTTCAAGCACGGTTTATTCAATAATCAATAAAAAAATTTAAATTTGAAAAGGCTAGTTTTTCTCCGCCAGATAACAATTTCTGCCCTGCTATTCCTGTTAATTTCATCCTGTACCAAAGAACTCTCTCCTATTGGAATGGATTTGCTCAACCCGCTCGATCTGCTTAGTATGGGTTACACGGATACCGTGCAGATAAAAGCTTATTCCATTCCTGAAGATTCGGTTTATACCCGTAATCTGACATATGCCCAGGTAGGAAGCATGTACGATCCGGTTTTCGGTCGCACCAACGCCACTTTTTATTCTCAGCTTTTTACATCCACTACCAGCCTGCGTTTCGGAACCAGCCCGGTTTTCGACTCAGCGTATCTGTACCTGCCTTTTAAAAGCTCTTATGGTGATACCCTCAGTAATATGACCCTGCATGTATATGCTTTAACAGAGGGCATAATCGATTCGCTGCATTCGTATTCCAATACCACTCTCACATACGACCAGGCAAATCCATTAGGGGAAATTACTTTTCAACCCAAACCTCACGACAGCACATTCTATAACGGCCAAAAACAGGCTCCCATGCTCAGGATTCCAATCAATTCGAACTTTGGGAACTATATACTAAGTGCTGACACCAATTCATTAAACAACAATACTGAATTCGTAAAATACTTTAAAGGCATTTGCGTTGTTGCCGAACCCCAGAATACACCAGGTAAGGGTTGCATCGTTACTTTCAGTATGCCCTCCGATTACAGCAGGATACAGATGTATTACCACAATACGGAAGATACACTTTCATACAGTTTTGCCATCACAACCGATTGCTCCAGGTTTCAGAACTACGATCACAACGGTTATGCCGAAGCTGTGCCTTTGTTGAAAGAACAATTGCTTGGCAATACTTCGCCAGGTCAGCAGTTTCTTTTTGCTCAGGGTATGGCAGGGGTGAAAATAAAAATAGAATTTCCTTACCTGAATAAATGGTTCGATACTGAAAAAATAGTGGTCAATGATGCACAACTTATACTGGGTAATGCTTCGGTATCGGATGTATTTGCAAATCCATCGGCGGTAACGTTGCGCGGTGTTGGCGAATCCGGAACCACAAGTCCATATTCAGTAATCGACGAAACCGAAAATTCAGCTTATTTCGACGGTACTTTCAATATGTCCACCAATTCGTATCGATTCAGGCTTACCCGCTATATACAACAGGTCCTTACAGGACAGGTCAGCAACAAAGGCCTGCATCTGATCATTCCAAGCGCATCGTATGTTGGAACGCGGCTTGTTCTGAATGGTACCGAATCGCCGCAGTCGGATTTAAAACTCTATCTTCGCTATACAAAGCTTAAGTAGATTTATTCCCAATTTTCATTTCTTATAATTTTCCAGACTCACTTTTTCTAAAAGAAGAGAACTGCTTTTCCATTTTTTTCACACAAGGAGGCTGAACGGGTTCAGCTGAATTACAAATTTTAAAAATATATGACAACGGTTATTCAGGTTACTGAATATTATGGGCATTATTTGATTTTGCTGAAAGGAAACCAGATTGGCATATTATTAAGTTCTGCACAGAATGCAAAAAGAATATGAATGAAAATCCCTCTGACTATACTACAGTACGGCAACATTTAGTATTTTTGTCTGTTATTAATATGAATACCGTTAAAAAGCTATTTTAAATTGAACAAAAGATAATTAATCCTATTTTATCCTTATTATTATGTGCGGAATAGTTGCTTACATTGGCAAAAAACAAGCCTGCCCCATCTTGCTCGGCGGTCTCCATAGGCTGGAATACAGAGGTTACGACAGTGCCGGTGTTGCATTGATGAATGGTTCGCTGAAAGTTTTTAAAACCAAGGGCAAAGTTTCGGACCTTGATGAACTGCTCGAAGGCCTTGATGTAACTGCAACCATTGGGATTGCTCATACACGCTGGGCTACCCATGGTGAGCCCAACGATGTAAATGCACATCCCCATTATTCGTCGAGCGAAAAAATGGCAATTATCCATAACGGAATTATCGAAAATTATAATGTGCTGAAACAGGAACTTCAGCAACGCGGATATATTTTCAGAAGCGATACAGATACCGAAGTGCTGATGTATCTGATAGAAGATATCATGGCCCACGAAAAACAGCCTTTGGCCGAAGCCGTGCGCATTGCACTTACACAGGTTACAGGAGCTTATGCCATTGTTATCATTTCGCAGGATGAACCTGACCTGCTGATTGCTGCCCGTAAAGGCAGCCCTATGGTAGTTGGGATTGGAGAAGGCGAATTTTTTATTGCTTCCGATGCTGCTCCTATTGTGGAGTATACACGGCAGGTTGTGTATCCCGGCGACGAGGAGGTAATATCCATAAGCCTGGCCGAAGGATTAAAAATCCGCACCATTGCCGATATTGCGAAAACACCTTATGTTCAGACCCTCGAAATAAACCTGAGTGCCCTCGAAAAAAGCGGATTCGACCATTTTATGCTCAAGGAAATTTATGAGCAACCGCGCACCGTGCGCGACAGTATGCGTGGCCGCTTGCATATGGACCAGGGCGTTATTGTACTTGGAGGCATACAGGACTACCTGCGCAAATTTCTGAACGCACGACGGATTATTATTGTGGGTTGCGGAACTTCGTGGCATGCAGGCATAGTAGGGGAGTACCTTATCGAAGAACTTGCACGTATACCGGTGGAGGTTGAGTATGCTTCCGAATTCCGGTATCGTAATCCGCTTATATACGAAGATGATATTGTTATTGCCATTTCGCAGTCGGGCGAAACTGCCGATACGCTGGCAGCCATCGAAATGGCCAAATCGAAAGGAGCAACCATTATAGGGATCTGCAACGTTGTTGGATCATCCATAGCACGTGCCACCCATGCTGGTTCATACACCCATGCCGGGCCCGAAATTGGCGTAGCATCAACCAAAGCCTTTACTTCGCAGGTAACCATACTTACACTTCTGGCTCTGATGCTTGCAGAGAAAAAAGGCACCATATCAGCTTCCCGTTACTACCGTATATTGCATGAGTTTAACTCCATCCCCGAAAAGATTGAAAAAACACTGAAATGCAATGATCAGGTGAAAGAAATTGCAAAGGTTTTTGCCCAGGCAACCAATGCACTATACCTTGGCAGGGGGATTAATTTCCCTATTGCCCTCGAAGGGTCTCTGAAACTGAAGGAAATTTCATATATACATGCCGAAGGCTATCCTGCCGCCGAAATGAAACACGGCCCTATTGCTCTGATCGATGAGGAAATGCCGGTTGTGGTAATTGCGACCCGCAAAGGACAGTACGAAAAGGTTGTCAGCAATATTATGGAGGTGAAGGCGCGCAAAGGTAAAATCATAGCCATTGTTTCCGAAGGCGATGAACAGGTGCGCGGCCTTGCCGATTATTGCATCGAAATACCCGAATGCGACGAAATGCTGGTCCCCTTGCTTGCTACTATACCGTTGCAACTGCTCTCGTACCATATTGCTTTGCTGAGAGGATGCAATGTTGACCAGCCGCGAAACCTGGCTAAGTCGGTTACGGTGGAGTAGTACGATGGGGTTTATGCCTTATTTCAGAATAATTTTCCTGTAAACAGCACCTTTATCGTTGTATAATCGGGCGGTATATATACCTGCAGGTTGTTGGCTCAGATCAACTGATATACTTTCCTGTCCTGCACTCAAACCTGTTGCAAAAACCTGCCTTCCGTTCATATCATTTATTTCCACAAGAGTAAACCCCTTCAAACCCGATAAGTTAACCATACCGTCGGACGGAACCGGGTATACCCGCGGATCAGCTGTATTGGTGACTGTATCATCGGATCCATCAGCACTGGCATGTCCGGTAACCGGAATGCTGGCAAAACTGTTTGAGGGATCGTTGTTGTAAAAAACAATATTACCCGTGTATACTTTGTTTTCAGTTGGCAGGAACCTGAGTTCGAGGTAGCAACTATCATAAATATTGATATCCAGTTCACTGAGCGGATTTTCCCATTCGCCAAACCTGTTTCGGAAAGCAAATCCTTCGGGAAGCGTTATAGAATCGATGACAAGGGTTTCACCACCAGTATTTTTAATCAAAAGACTCTTATCATACTTGGGCTGACCCACTTTTGAGTAAAATTCGTAAGCATAAGGAGAAACAGAAATCTCGGCCGCTGACTCCAGCTGGTGCTCATAGCAACCAATATCTACCCGGCCATCAGCAATACGCTTACGACCATCAAGATCAAACAAGGGCAGCTGGTAAGACCCGGTATCAGGGTTGCCGGCATTATAACAATTAGAGGAAAGTTTGAGCCTGTAATCAAAACTTGTTGTATCTGCAAAATCAGGGTAAGCCATTTCCGCGTTATTGTATGAAAGAATTGGCCACATCAGAAACTGGTAACTGAAATCCGAAGGCCAGAACAAACAATTGGTTATAAATGGCGACCCACCGGTGAGCGGAGGGTATGGGTTATTTACAAATGAACAATTTATATATTTGTCCCAATTACTGCCGTATACAGCACTGGTCTTGCCTGGTGCGCTTTTGTTATTCAGGAACAATGAGTTAATTATGGTTGCAGGATAGGATTGTTCCGTCCAGGCAAAACAAATTGCTCCGCCATTACCGATAGCTGTATTATTCTCGAAAACTGTATTTATAATTACCAGATCGTATTCTGAACCCCATGATTTATATATTGCTCCGCCATTGGAAGCTTTATTATCTCTGAAAATACAATTCGAAATTGTTGTTTTTCCGGGAAAATATACATCATCCAGACAAATAGCTCCACCGCCTGCAAAGTTGCCCTTTTTCACGCCATTTTGTATAGTACAATATTCAAAGAATAAAGTATCAGCCCCGACCAAAGTGCTGTTTACCCGAAAACCTCCCCACGAGGAATATGTTGTGTCGCCGTCAGCTATAATGGGTTTGCCTGTAAATGTAATCTTTTGGTTTTTGTTTCCTGCAGCATAAATACTTCCTCTGTCGACAAGTATTTCGTATGGCCCTTCCGTGATTATTCTTGTTCCGGGTTTAATGGTGAGCTTCACTTGTTCATTTATGATTACATTTCCAATCAGCCTTACACAACCTTGCCAGGTGGTGTCGTGCTGAATATTGCCGGCAAAAAAGATACATCCTGCACTCTCGCCCGTTGCATAAACTAACGGGGAATCAATCAGCGAATCATTTGTATAAATGTGGATGTTTTCGGTGAAAACCCCTTCCGTTCCGGATCGGAAACGCACATATACCTTGTTAAGTCCTGGTTTTAATTCAACATGCTGAAGTGAAGGCTGCCATCCTGCATCTACGTTAAGGCTCAGCTGGAAAACTTCGTTTGCAACTATCGAATCAAGAATAAATGGAATATCACTGCACGCTAAGAGTACAATGGTATCTAACGAAAAAGAATCTACATGGGTCAAAGGAAACCAAAGTGAATCAGGTTGCTTTATAATGTATGACACCTCAGCAGGCTGCCTTTCGTAAGCACCCATATCCACACGAGCATCCAATATCCGGTTTTTTTTATCAATATCGAGTAAAGGAAGAAACAACCCTGTTGTATCGGGATTTCCGGCGTTTATTGCAGGGCTGACAGCGCGAAGACGGAAATTGTACCCATCGAGCATAAACTGCGGATCCTGCCCAATCAGGTTCGCTGTGCCTGTGATAATTGCATCCTGCGTATTCCGGATAAGTGAGTAATCAGCTGCAGCAGTTCCGTAAACGTCTTCGGGAGTAGTGCCGTCAACAAAATTCCCTGAAACTATGGAGTTAACCAATGCAACATTGCCGGTTTTTACATACATTCCACCACCGGAGCCTATATTTTTGCGTTTAGAGGTTATATTGGCACTAATAGTTGAATTTACCAGCCTGAGTTCAAGTAATGAGTTTGTATAAATCCCTCCTCCATTTCCGGAAGATTTTTCACTTGCAGCCAGATTAATATTGCCTGTTGAGTTGTTTGTAAGTAAGCAATTGGTTGCGGTTAAAGATGACAAATTATAAATCCCTGCTCCACTGCCGCTTCTCCCATCCGATCCACTCCCGAAAGGAGGACCGCTTCCGGATCCATAGCCCCCTTCGCCGGTTATATTGAACTGGATTTTACAAGAAACAAGGCTACAGCTACCTGTATTATAAATGGCTGCCCCGTTGCCGCCTCTTCCTCCTGAACCCTGCCCGTGGTAGCCCACAGATGCATTTCCACCAACACCTGTTTTATTGCCTATAATTTCTGACTCTGTTATTTGCAAATCCTGCTGGTTGTATATGGCGCCACCATCCCCTCCAGCATAACCGGAACTGGTTCCGTCAGGAGTCCAGTCATCGCCCCCCTTTCCTGTAATGTTCGAAAGGAATTTGCTCTGAGTAATCCTGACTGAGCCCTTATTAAAAAGTCCGGCACCCTTACCGGATAAACAGAACCGCTGTCCTTCGCCACATTTGTTTCCCTCCACTGCACAATTGTTGAGCGTTAAAACCCCTGTGTTGTAAATACCTCCACCATCTCCTCCGCTTCCTCCCGGGCTGAACCTGGATTTACCCGTCTGGTTCCCGCTGATGAAACATGAATTCATCCAGACCGAGTCGCTGGAACCAGAAATTAATAAACCACCGCCATGCTGTGGCTCTTCGCTTTCATTCAGAGTTTGTCCGTTTGCGATTTCTAAGTTATGAATCCTCACAACTACAGGAATACCATTCCCATTTATTTCGAGAATCCGGAATTCTGCCGTTGTATCCCTGAATAATCGCGTATTTGCTGGATTGCCTTGAAGGAAGAGCGATTTATCGATTAACAACTGACCACTCGTAAGATTAACCTGCGAAATTGAATTGTCAAACTTTATCGTGTCACCCGAAACAGCAATACTCAACGCCGATCGCAATGTACCGGGGCCGTTGTCCATACTGCTGGTAACAATATGAATTAACTGACCGTGAGACTGCATGGTCGCAAATAATGAAAATAGTATAACCGACAGTATAAACCGATTCATAGTCCCTAAGATATAGAAATAAATTTAATCTACATATAAGACACTTGAAACAGGCAGGGTCAACGCATTTAAATATTTAGAATTTTCAGTAAGAAGTTGTTATCCCACCCAGCTTTAAGTCTTTTCGTCCTGAGGCTTAACTTAGTTGAATCTTCCTGTTTTAATAGGTTCAAGACTATTTTTCTGATGACAGCA
>CAIJPI010000037.1 GCA_903822525.1 uncultured Bacteroidales bacterium
AACTGTCTTGTTGAAGTCGAATTGTGATGCAATACGTTTGTCGGAATATCCGCCAAAGATGTTAAATACCTCAACTTTTACATTCCAGTCGGAAGGTACAAGTAAGGAAGAACCTCCAAAGATGGAGACAACCTCAATTACAGGTCTTTCGCCTGGAGCGATACTGCAATGAGAGAGATCAACTTTTGATCCGCCGAATGCTGCTATCATACGTCCGCCTTTAAAATTCGGAGTTACCACTTTACGTTCGCCGCCTCCGAATACGGCGACGTCTTCGAAAAAATCCTCATTGGCAACCGAATTGTTAAAAATACCGTGTTTTTGTATATGTTTTTGTAGGCGCGATGCGCCAAAAATCATTTGCAATCCGAGTAGAATGATAAGTGCGGGCAAAAATATCTGCCAGGTACCAAAAGGCATATGATAAAAGTTAACCAGCAGGAAAAACCCGCCTAAACCTATCAGGAAAATGCCCGACCACAGCGACTGCCGCCAGAAAATATTGATAACGCCTATAGCTATCAGTAACATTTCCCATGAAAAAAGGATTCTGCTAACAGCAGGATCAAGAAACCCGGTATTTCGTGCCAGCAATAAAAGACCTGCAGCAATCACAAATACACCCAGCACAGCTGCTTTACCTGTAACACGGGTAGCAGTGCCTTTTGGTTCGTTGTTGTCGTTGTTGTTGAAATTGTATTCCATAACTTTGAATTTTACATTGTTAAATTGACAAAACAAAAGTACAAGAGTAAACTTAGACACGAAAGGAGAAATCGGTGAATGCCGAATTAAAGCAGGGGAAAATGGAGGACAGGTGGGGTTAAAGGTGAGAGGGCGATGGAGTGAAGGGGTGATAGAGCGAGGGTGCGAGTAAATATAAGGAAATCAGGTGACACAGTTCAGTGACCACTCCTCAAATAAAACAAAGACTTGGTCAGCTAAAAATATCGTAGCCTCTCCTTATTTCGGGGAGGCTACGCAGTTAATAGTAAAACGGTATAAAAGCAGGTTATTTAAATAGCTTATCTTCATCTGCCATTTTATTGGCTGGATCAGCGGGATGTTCTCCCTTACTAATAAGTATGGTTCCACAGATAACCTTTTCGCAAAGCTTGCAGTTTGTATCAATAAAAGAGAATTTAATACAGACTTTTGCTTTCAGTTCACAACAAGGGAGCACACTGGCTGCCGGCAGATAAAGGCTGATAGTGACAGGTTGTGGCACACTCAGGTTTATTGGTGATCCATTCTCCCAAACTACTTCACGTGGATTTTCGGTTGGATTTGCTGGAATGTTGAATCCGACTAAAGGAGTTGCACCCGTGGTGAACGGGATAATGCCCGCCAGATTTCCGGCACTCAGGCTGCTCCAGGTGAAAGGTTTGTTTTTGCAGGCAATACACTCCTCAAAATTAGCAATCAGCTTATAATCTATAACTGTAGCTTTCACTTGCTGGTAAGGTGCAGGACCTCCGGTGATGGAAAGATTTGCAGTATATAAACTGTAACTATTGCCTCCTAATGATTGCTGGGTTAACGTTGTCCCAAGACCTTGTATCACTATATCCTTTTCGTGTGGACAGCAGTCCTGTTCAACAGGCGGACATTCAACCGTAAAATCAATAATGCACTTATCACAAATTACATTCCCACACATTCCAATTAGTTCAAGAGTATACACTCCGCTTAGAATCGGGGTATATGTTAGCGGCAAACTGCCGGTTATAGCTGACCCAACAGGAGGAGTAAGAGTATAGGTAACTGTTCCGGGGCAATTTGCTCCGGAACAAATATAAGCTGCATTCAGAGTAAAAGGCTGATTGCACTTCAACTTGTAAGGGGTATTGCATTTCAGGTTTTTCTTTGAATTGCCAGCATTCAACGAAATTTCACCCCAGTGACTGTTTTTACAATCGCATCCGGTTGGGCATTCAACTTTAAAGGTAAGCAGGCAACTGTCGCAAACTGAGTTGCCACACCATCCATAAAGCGATAATGTGTATGCCCCGCTTTGAGCAGGTATAAATGTAAATGGCAAATTCCCATTTTGAGTGGAATTGTCGGGCAGAGTAAGTTGCCATGTAACTTTTGACGAGCAGACTTTACCCGCACAATTAAAACCTGCATTCACTGTGTAGGACTGATTGCATTTCAGCTCATATTGTCCATTACACTCCAGTTTAATAACTTTTGGAACAACAGGAATATTAGCTTTTGCATTAATTTTTGCAATTCCTTGTGTGAGATCAATAAATTCCCATGAGCTTCCCTCGCAGCTGCATGTATCGCATGTCGGAACAACTACTGTATATGTATTACTGGTCGTGCTGCATCCTGTCGAGGGATCCGTAACAACAATGTAATATGACCCTGTAGTTACATTGTTCAGCACGGGACCTGAGCCAACGAGTGCCGGATTAAACCACTGTATGTTATATGTCACGGCTCCGGGACCTAAAAGCGGCAAAGGAGCATATAAAGTAAACGGCCTGATGCAATTGCATGGGATGGTATCGCAGTTATGTGGGAACAAATCGACAAGTGGTCGTCGGTTGACCACAATATTCTTTTTACTGCTACATCCTGTTACCGGGTCAGTATATGTTGCAGTGTAAACTCCGGCTGTTGTAACGGTAATTGACAAGCCCGATACACCTGTATTCCACGTTATATTACCGGTATAGTTGGTAACAGTAAGTTGAATTGGAGATCCTTCACACAATATACCTGTCGGATTTGAAATGATAACAGGCTGTGCCGGAATCGGATTCACATAAATGATCATGGTACAGGTATCCTTGCACCCATATTGATTTGTAAGTACAAGGCTGAAATTTGTGGTTGTCGTCAGGTTTGGCTCATAGTAAATGTTCCCGGTCCCCAAAGGGCTTCCAAAAATTCCGTTGGCATACCATTCGGATGTAAAACCAGGAACCTGGTTCACACTGGTCAGTATAATAATTCCCGGACCGCAAAGCATGGTTGAGGGAGAAGCCGCAATTAGCGCCTTGGGTTTAACTGCTGTTTTAACTTCCACCAGATTACTGATACAACTGCAGCCATTCGGGTTAGTAATAATAACATGATAAAATCCCGGAGTAGATACAGAAAGGGCATTTGTACTACTATTGGGGCTTGGCGGAATGTAATTTCCACCAATATTTTGCTCCCACACGTATGTATACCCGACTCCGGTTGGTGCCGTGAGTGAGGCAGTTCCACCGGGACAGATGTATCCTGGCAAAAGTGCACAGTTGCTGATACCCTGCAATACATTAACATTGCTGTTTGCCACACAGGTGTTTCCAAGAAGGTCGGTTACAGTAAGCGTTACTATTTTTGGACCAACATGGGAATAGGCATGACTGGTTGCAGGAATGTATGATGAAAGACTATCACCGTAATTCCAGGCATAAGTAACAAAACCAGCAGGACTCGACGACATATTTGTAAGCTGTCCGGTACATACAGGCGAAGCCATTGCAATGCTCAGGGGTGTATACGTTACATTTTGTGTGTATGCACTTGTACATGGAGCGATTACACCATTGTTATAAGTGATTATAAGGCTGATTGCATAATTTCCAGCCAGCGAATAACAATGTGCAGGTGGAACAACCGAAGTCGATGTAAATCCATCTCCAAAATCCCAGAGATAACTTATTTGTCCCGGACTTGCAATTACAATTGAAAGGTCAGTGATATTTATACAACCGTTGCATCCTAATGTATAAATAAAGAGTGCTTCAATCGGAACTGTTGCCGAAGCAGTGGCACAATTGCCGGTGCAATTTGTAGGATTGGGCACAGGCACACCAACACAGAATGTCACACAATACTGACCGGCATGGGCGTATGTATGAGTTACAGGAACTCCTGAAACGCCAGGCTGCGTAGTGCCATCGCCGAAATTCCATGTAATGGGAGCTCCGCCCGGATTAATAGCTGTTCCGGTAAATGAATACTGATTGCAGGTCAATTGCGTCACATTAGTAATTGCAGGGCTGTTGACATCAGGACAGCATACTTTTTTAACGTTAAACCCTACAAATTTCTGACAGCTACCATATTTCACTATAACATAATAATCGCCTGGCGACAAGGCCATATATGAATTATTCAGCGATGCAGTAGTGACTGATGTCAGCAAAGTTCCGGATGGGAATATTCCACTGTACCATTCGTAGGTAAATGTTCCTGATCCAGGCTTCAGAACCTCAACGCCAAGCTGCTCATTGGTATTAATGCCACTGCAAAATCCAACGCCACAGGTGAGTCCCCTGATAACAAACGGGTCCTTTACTTCAATAATACGACTGAAAGTACAGCTGCCATTTGTGGCTGTAGCAGTATAAAATCCTGCAGCAGTTACGCTTGTTGAAGCTCCAGTTGCGAGGTTACTCCAGGTATAGGTGTATGGGACAGCCCCAGTAGCAGTAAGTATAGCTCCTCCCGGTAGACAGATATTACCTGTTTGTGAAAGTGTAAATACAGGCTTTTTTGAAATTGTGACAACCACAGAAGTACTCCCGCAATTAGAAGTAGCAGTTATAGTTCCTGTCCATGGGCCACTGCCTGAAACCTGGCCATGCCACAGAATTTTTGGACTGTTTGTACCCTGACCTGCAATAACGGTACCGAGGCTTGAAGGAGTTATAGTCCATTGCACCGCTTCTGAAAGAGGCAGATTACCGCCGCTTAATGTGTAAATCAAACTATCATCAACACACACATTTACCGGCCCGGCCAGTGTTCCAATAACAGCCTGTGTGATATTCATGGTTACAGGCGACGAAGGACAGGGCGGTGAAGTATTGTACTGTAATGTTACCGAAATAGTGGCAGGAAGACTGGTCCATGCGATAGTTGCCGAATTGCCTGTGGTTGTAACCAGGTTTCCCGGTTGAAAGGTTCCACCACCGGTGGCAACCTGCCAGTTGTAGTACATTCCGGCAGGAGCAGGAGTACTCAAAGTATATGTATACTGCGAGCCCGGGCAAATAACAGACGGTCCGCTGATAGTACCTGGTACCGGAAGATTAATAACTTTTATCTTAACCTGCTGCGTAGTATTGCAGTATGTACCTGCAGTTTCTGTAACAGTAGCAGTGTAATTACCCGGAATATTGAAAACAGGGGAAAAGGAGTTACCACTTCCGGTTGAGGGGAATACACCAGCAGCAGGCAGAATGCTCCAGTTGAATGTGCCGGTGCCAGGAAAAACTGTTAAAGTTGCCGGACTTCCTTTACAAACAGTCTGGTCGTAATAGGCTACAAATGTTGCTTTTGAAATAATTGTCACTGTTCCTGAACTGGTGCAGCATAAGTGCTTGTTATCCAGATCCACAGTAAGCTGATATGTTCCTGCAGGCAATAAACTCCAGTTAATCCATACCGTATTGTTGTCAGGGAAAGTTGTTAAAATATAATCGTAATTAGTTGGTGTAAGATCGTTGAGGTGCCATGTGTAAAATGTCCCTGGTAAAACCGGAACAGTATAAGATGTTGTACTCGTTGTACATGGATTCATATTTCCGGCAGGCATCGGATTAGAAGGAATGATCGGAACCGGAACTGATGCAATACAACTTCCCGGGCATTGTGCCATAATCACACCTTGCAGTGTACCATTACCCCAAACAATAGTTACCTGATTTCCACTCTGACTGATAATAGTCCCGCCGGCAGGTGCCAGCCAGGTAGGATTAGCACAACCAACGGCTGTATATGTAGCTGTATCACCGGCACAAACAGTACTGACACACTGAATATCAATGATCCCCTCGACGATTGTAACAATTTTGGTAATTGTATCAGAACAGCAGGTTTTAATAACTGTATTCTCCTGACCATTGCCACCCGGAACCACTACAGATATGAAACTGGATACAACCAGCGTAACCGGATAAGTACCTGCTGCTGAAAACATGTGAATGGGTGAAGCTGACGAACTGAAATTTAATGGGCCTGAAAGAGGATCACTAAAATTCCATGAATAAACCATTCCTCCTGAGAACACGGATGCGTCAGCAAATGAAATAGTTGATCCCGCACAGACATTATTGGGGCTGAAAGTAAAATTAGCCTGGGGTTTAGCTTTCACAGTAACGGCCAGACAGGTTGTGAAGGTATTGCCTGAACCATCAGTAACTGTTAAAGTCAATGTGTAATCTCCGGTTAGCGGCCAGATGATACTTATATTTTGTGAGGTGTTATTTGGATTTATAGTTACCACTGCCGGACCTGTTACTGTCCAGTTATAGGTTGACCAGACTCCTGCCGCTGAATAGAGATAGGATTGAGTAGCACAGGCTGAAACTGACTTACATCCTTTCCCTCCGTTACTACCTTCATCCGGATGAGTTTGCTTTGCAGCACAATCCAGGTCCTGAAATAATATTTCAACCTGATTGCAACTTTGTGCAAACGCACTGTTGACTGGTGCAACAAAAAAGCTTCCGACAATAATTATCAAAAAGAATGAGACCGGGATGTTATATATTTTCATCATCATACAAGTTTTTATTTGTTACAGCCTTCTTTATTGATAGTATAGCAAACGACTTTCTCGCAAACGGTACAATCGTCGAACTGGAAAGTATACCTTACACAGTACCGGATTCGGGCTGAGCAACATTTAACTAAAGGAGGAACACTTACAATAAAGGCAAACTGCCCGTTAAGCAATGCACCGGCATTGCTATTGCTGTTCCATACAGCTTCATGCCCATATGGCACCAGAGCGTTCGTCGGAAATCCGCTGGCAATGAGTGATGCCGAAATGATATTCCCATATGTTTTACTATCCTTATTGCAAGGTGCACAGTCCTCACTTTCGGGTTTAAAGCTGAAGTAGACAATTTCTGCAGTCACCTTTTTCACCTTTTTGGGAGTAACACTTACCGGTGAGTTGACAGTTACCGTATTTGCACTGAATGAAGTCTGAGCCTTATCAGGTATCTCTATTTTGATGTTATCACACTCTTTACAAATACAATTGAGTGTATCCGATTCGAGGTCGTTATCGGTAACAATACCCATAGGGGTATTGCGCTCTCCTTCTGCTTTTACAACAAGGTTATTCATGTTAAGGTCACATTTTACTGAAGCAGTAAAATTCATTCGCCCTTGTGACAAAGATGTGGAAGATGGCAAAAAGCTGAATGGCAGAGATGGTGAAACTGATGCCGAAATATCCATTGGGTAGGGCATTCCAAAATTTCCGTTTACGGCAGTGATAATAATTTTCTTTAGTATCGTATTCGTATTCGGCAAATTGTTTTTAATAGTCAGTTTAATGAGCTGCATCCCATCCTTACAACACTCAACCTTAAGGGTATCAATAGCTATATCAATATCATTCTGTCCGATGGAGAAGGTTGCAGGTTCGCTTGTACCATTGTTGGCACCATAAGGTTTACCGGCATTGTCAGTGGCTCTGACCGTCCAGACATATTTCCGGCTTTCCTGCCGGTCGTTCGAAGGAGGTAACCATGCAGTTTGTGAAATATTATCTACTTTTTTGTCAAAAACAGGTTTATTTGAATTAATTACCACAGATGGCAACTGGCCTTCGGCTGCCAGGAATACTTTCACCTGGTAAGAAACAGCAGATGTGGGCAGTGGTGTAACCGGAGTCCAGGCTAGCACAACATCATGTTTAAGGTTATCGGACGCAACAGAAGCGCCATCCGCTGGTGAAAGAGCTGATGGGCGTATATACTCTTTCTTATCATCGCGATTTTCATCTTTCTCCTTCTTATCCGGTTGTTCCTTTTCAAAAGGCGGGGAAACTGCAATTCCGGATTGCAAAGTTCCGGCAATCTTTCCGGGGTCATTCCGTCCCAATTGAGTAGTCCGCACTTTGCCTTTGCTTTTACCACGCGAACCAAATTTGTAGTTTATACCGGCACCAATGTTGAACATATTGCCCGGGCCTTTAGTAATTGTAGTGGTACTTTCGGTTATAGGTGATTTAAGAATCTGAGCGCGGATTTCCCGTTTATCGAGATCGAAATTAACTTTGCTGAGGTCACTGTATGCCGTTATGAATTCAGTTTGACCGGTTACGATAAGGTACTGCATATTAACATTGGCACCAAACTTATCGTTGAACCAATAGGTCAGTGAAACACCGGGTTTAATATTCAGTACATTTTGTTTGTAGTCATCAGGTGCTTTATAAGTAGCAATTTTCGTGTAGGGAGCTACGCTGTCGAAGATTAAAATTTCAGGCGATTTATTAATACTTAATCCGCCCTTCAGCGAAACCGTTACCGATAAGTTTTTAGCAACAGGCTCTGATTCCAGATATGCCCTGGCTGCAGAAGTGCGCGATGAAGGATTCCCGGGCAGCCCCAGATGGAATGTATATTGCGGCCCCAATGAAATATAGGTACTTTTCCACATGTTTTTGGTGTTTTCAAATACCGCAAAACCTAATGAATCGAATTGACTGTAATAGGAATTGAAATTAAATTCCGGCTTGCTGCTGAACATCCCCGCATCAAGGCCTACACCAAAACCTTTCCAGTTCAACTGGGCTCCAATGGCCGGAATCAGACGGAGATCTTTCGAAACACCTTGCGCTGAAGGAGCACCCTCATGAACATTCAGGTTAAAAATCAGTTCCGGTTTATGCAATAAGGAAGAGGGTGCGCTTGCTGTTCCCGGCTTTTTGAGGACAGAGTTGAGCAGTATTGAATCCGGGCTATATACATAAATGGAGGATTCCCCATTTCTAAATAGTCCTGAGGTCAGGGTTTGATTCCCGGTAAGGTTAATTCTGTACTCCGGTTGATCGCTCTTTTCCGGATGGTAACTCTTTTGAGCTGCAACTGAATAAGTAAAAAATAGAAACAGGAGCGCAATGATCAGGGTGTGTAATTTTTGTTTCATCCTCAAAAGGTTAATTTTAGAACAGGGTCCAGAAAGAACGAATTCAAATAAACTCAAAAAGCCTAACCCAAGGCAAATGTTAATTTGTAAATCGGTGTACGAATTAACGAGCAGTACCAGGAGTCAGGCTAAGAATGAATTATATGTATACAATTCGATATGTTAAACAGTAATACGTATTTAATGTTCACCACCTTTGCAGGATTCACGTCATTTTCCTTACTTATCCATTTGGATGAACCGCTTTCACTTTTAATCTTTTCACCTTGCGAAAGTTATTGAAATATTAAGTCAGGATATTTTGTAAAAACAGAACACTTAATTCGGGAAGCCTTCTGAAACAAATTCAGACAAATGCCGTTTTATGTTAAACAATTCAGGCAAATGACGAAAACAAAGAATGTTCAGAAGGTAATTGCGCCTCCTGCAACTCATATGGTAGGTGACGGATTCAGAGTACACAATTTTTTTCCCGGTACCGAAGAGATTGATATGGTGCGCATGAGTCCTTTTATCCTGCTGGATTACAACAGCCTTGTTGAGTGGCCTGCCCGTGAAACGCCCAGAGGTGTAGGAGTACATCCGCACCGTGGGTTCGAAACCGTTTCGATAGCATATAAGGGAAGTGTGGCCCATCACGATAGCGCCGGCAACAGCGGCGTGATAAACGAAGGCGATGTGCTATGGATGACGGCAGCTTCAGGAATTCTGCATAAAGAATATCACGAAAAAGAATTTAGCCGCAAA
The DNA here is from genome assembly GCA_903822525.1 of uncultured Bacteroidales bacterium. Classification (GTDB taxonomy): domain Bacteria; phylum Bacteroidota; class Bacteroidia; order Bacteroidales; family UBA4417; genus UBA4417. The sequence goes on from CAIJPI010000037.1 coordinate 9,649, forward strand.
GGCGGTGCTTTCCAGATGGTACAGCTATGGGTAAACCTGCCATCTGATGTAAAAATGTCAGCCCCGAAATACCAGGCTATTACCAATGAGCTGATGGGGAAATATGAAATCCCTTCGGATGGCGGAACAATACAAGTATTAGCAGGCAGCTTTATGGAAGTAAAAGGCCCGGCAAACACATTCACTCCTATCAACATTTACAATATAGAGCTAAAAAAAGGGACTGCTATTACATTCAATCTTGACGAACATCACAATACAGGATTCCTTGTTATCGGTGGTAGTGTTATAGTTAACAAGGACAATAAAGTTGCGACCAACCACTTTGCACTCTTTAAAAATGACGGGGACGAGATAAACCTGAATGCTGAAGAAGACAGCTTGATTTTAGTGCTGAGCGGTGAGCCCATCAACGAACCTGTTGCATCCTATGGCCCTTTTGTAATGAATACCAGGGAAGAAATCATGCAGGCATACGAAGATTTTAATAGCGGAAAATTCGGTTACCTGGCGGATTAACCTTCGCTGCAAAGTGTTTGTTAGTTCAAGCTCCAACAATTTCATGCTGCCTTTTTCGAGGATATCCGGAAGGTATATTTTCGGGATTGATCGCCAAAAAGGACGTACATTTGCCGTTCGGAACCTAAATCACATCACACATGGCAACAGTCGGGCGATACAATACACTTAAAATTCTGCGTGAAACAGGAAGCGGTTATTTCCTGGATGGAGAGGAACTGGGAGATATCCTGCTGCCGGGAAAAAATGTACCTCATGGATTAAAGGCAGAAGAGGAAATAGAAGTATTCCTTTATTTTGATTCCGAAGACCGGATTATTGCCACCATTGAAGATCCTTATTGTGAAGTTGGCGATTTCGCCTTGCTTGAAGTTATTGAAGTCAATGAAATAGGTGCATTCCTGAACTGGGGATTGCAGAAAGAGTTACTGGTGCCTTTCAGAGAACAGAAAGTAAAAATGGAACCAGGAAGCTGGCATATAGTCCGCATATACCTCGATGAGCAGACAAACCGCATAGCTGCCTCAGCAAAAGTCGATAAATTCCTTGGAAAAGAGCCGGCAGCATTTAAACCCGGCGAAGAAGTTGAGCTTTTTATATATGGACCCTGCCCTCTGGGATTCAATGCCATAATTAATAATTCACACTGGGGTATGCTATACAGCGGCGAAGTGTTTCAACCGTTGAACCGCGGGGAGCAAATTACAGGCTATATAAGTAAGGTGCGCGAAGACGGGAAAATCGACCTCAATCTTTATCCTGCCGGATATAAAAAAGCTGAAACCTCGGCTGAATTAATTGTGGAATATCTAAAAAGGAATAACAATTTCCTGGAACTAACCGATAGGAGTCCAGCCGACGCAATTTATGAAACCTTTGGCATCAGCAAGAAAAATTTTAAAATGGCAGTCGGAAGTTTGTATAAGAACAGAGTGATCGAAATTGGGGAGAATGGCATTAGACTGGCTGAGAAGACTGGAAATTAGAGCGTTTTGAGTGGGCATTCAGTATTCATTCACTTGTTGGTTGGGGATGGAGATCGGGATAGGGGTGATTAAATGCAATTCAATTATCTTTTCGTTTTAATTCCCGGGAAGCAAGTAAGTATCCTTATAATTGTACAATTTTTCATTATCAATTTCCTTAAATTTTCAAGGGCAATGCCTTTATGTTAATAAAAATCTTCGGGCTGCATAAGCATATATCTTAAATTTGCGGTTCCTTAAAATAGCCCCATACAATTGAGCCATAATATCCTGAACGAACTTAACGAATCGCAGCGAAAAGCTGTGGAATGCATTGACGGACCAATAATGGTAATTGCCGGTGCAGGCTCTGGCAAAACCCGGGTGCTGACCTACCGTGTTGCCCACCTGATTGAAAAAGGCGTTGATCCGTTCAATGTTCTCTGCCTGACTTTTACTAATAAAGCTGCCCGCGAAATGAAGGACAGAATTGTAAAAATTGTCGGAGGAGAAGCCCGTAATGTATGGATGGGGACGTTTCACTCAGTTTTTGCCCGCATTCTACGCATCGACGGTCATTTACTCGGCTATCCGGCAAATTTTACTATTTACGATAGCGACGACAGCAAAAGTCTGATCCGGAATATCGTTAAAGAATTTGAACTCGACCCCAAAGAATATGCTGCCAACAATGTGCTTTCGCGTATATCGGCTGCTAAATCGAACCTGATAACCGCTGAGGATTACAATAATAATGCAGAAATAATGGAACAGGACCGCCAGGCGCGCAAACCTGCCATCGGCCAGATTTATACACGTTACCAGGCCAGGCTTTTCAAATCGGGAGCCATGGATTTTGACGACCTGCTGTTTAACACCAATGTATTGCTTCGCGATCATGCCGATATTCTGTATAAATACCAGGATAAGTTCAGGTATATTCTGGTTGATGAGTACCAGGATACCAACTTTTCGCAGTATATAATCGTAAAGAAACTGGCTTCCCGTTTCCTGAATATCTGTGTTGTGGGCGATGATGCTCAGAGTATTTATGCATTCCGCGGAGCCAACATTCAGAATATTTTAAATTTCAGGAACGATTACCCTGAGTATAAACTTTTCAAACTGGAGCAGAACTACCGCTCAACCCAGAGCATTGTGCACGCTGCAAACAGCATTATTGCAAATAATAAAGACCAGATTCAAAAAGAGGTTTGGACCGAGAATGAAGTCGGGCAGCCGATAAAAATAATTAAAGCCACCAGCGATACCGAAGAAGGGACCCTGGTTGCCAACAGCATTTTTGAAATCAAGATGAACGAGCAACAGCGAAACGATGCTTTTGCCGTGCTCTACCGCACAAATGCCCAATCACGATCGATTGAGGAAGCCTTGCGCAGGCTAAATATTCCCTATCGTATTTATGGCGGATTATCTTTCTACAGCCGTAAAGAGATAAAAGACCTGCTGGCTTATTTCCGGCTTGCTGTTAACCCGCTCGACGAGGAGGCACTAAGGCGTATTATAAATTATCCCCATCGTGGCATTGGTGAAACCACCATGCAGAAGATAACCTTATTAGCCGGACAGGGGAATCTCCCTATCTGGGACATACTCCTAAACCATACCTCCTACCAGCTTGGACTTGGAGGTAAAGCTGCTACGGCAATCAGCAACTTCACCACGATGATCCTTGCGTTTGGGACACAGATGCAAACCCGTGGCGCGTTCGAACTTGCCGAGTCAATCGCAAAAGCTTCGGGAGTGGTTAAGGATATTGATGAAGACAAAACCATCGAAGGCCAGGCCCGGATGGAGAATATCGAAGCTTTACTGAATGCCGTTCAGGAGTTTACCGAACGCGAACCTGGCCCGGGTGAAGAAACAGGAGAGATCAGGCATCTAGACCTTTTTATGCAGGAAGTATCGCTGCTTACCGATCAGGATACCAACGACAAATCGGATACCGACCGTGTTTCGCTTATGACCATTCATCAGGCCAAAGGACTGGAGTTTCCGTATGTTTTTATTTCAGGTCTTGAGGAAAATCTTTTCCCCTCCTTTATGGCGATCAACTCCAGGGCCGATCTGGAAGAAGAGCGTCGACTGTTTTATGTTGCCATCACCCGTGCCGAAAAACGCGCTACCATTTCGTATGCCGAAAGCCGCTACAAGTGGGGCCAGCTTACCCTGTCGGAGCCCAGCCGCTTTATTGATGAAATTGATGAACGCTTTGTAGAGAGGCCTGTACGAGCCAAATGGAACCGACTGAGTGAGGACGTACAACCTAAAGCAGCCAAACCCTCCTACCCTCCTAAATCCGTTAAACCAACGCAAGCGGAACCGCCAAAACAGGCAACACCTCCAGCAGGAAATTTTAAAAAAGTGGGCAGCTATCAGAAAGAAGCCCCGGCGCCAGCCGCAGCCACTGGAAACGATGATTTCGATAAGATTCAGGTAGGAATGACTGTTGAGCATGCAACATTCGGTGAAGGAAAGGTAATAACTGTTGAAGGTTCAGGACCGAATAAAAAAGCGACAGTGCAATTCAATGGTATTGGGCAGAAACAATTGTTGCTTAGGTTTGCTAAACTCAAATTTTGAACTGCAAATAACATACACACGATACTATTCTTAACCGGAAACAGCACAATTTTAAAATCTGGAAAGCTGTTTAATCCCTGATTTGTTGAAAATAATTTGTTAATTATAGTTAACAAAATGTTAAATATAAGTTGGCTTACTACTGGCTTATAAAAATTATTTTTGTTGAAAAATCATTTAAAATCGATTATATTAATCTATATTTATTTGATATACAATACTATATAACTTTCAATAAACATAGCCATTGAAATCATAATTCAAGTTTTCTGAAATTTAATATTAAAATTATTAAAATTATCTTTAAACTAAAATTATCTATCTCTGTTTATCTTTGCATATTCTCAAACTGATCTGAGTAAAGATAAAATCAGTTTTGAGGCAGACAAAAGATGTTTGATAACGTTCTTATAAAAGATGTGTTTAATTAGCTTGAAGTTCAAAACTTACAGTTAGATTAATGAAACCTCTGTAAAACACAACAAACACTGCCCCCGATCATTTCATAAGGGTCTCTGGTACAATTCAATTGTAAGATTACCCATTCCGGCTATATTTCTTTATCCCAAAACGCTCGAGCACATTTCTTTGCTGAATTGTGTTATGTGAAATGCTATTTTGGAAAATAATTATTTCAGAGTACACATGTTGACCATTTTTATTCATAAATACAACAATTTTTTTGTAAGCGGCTCACAAAGTTTATCCAGTCAAATTTCAGGTCAAAAACCATTTAAAGAGTTCCTTATTGCTAAGAATAGAGAAAAAATGATTACTAAAATTAAAAAAATCTAACTGTTTATTTCATGAATTCTATAATTTTTTCTTCTCCTACTTTACTTGCCTTTTAGCTTTGAATGCTGTAACTTTAACAACTTGTTCTCAACAATAGCTATTATTACTCTTAGATAATCTCCATTTCAGAGCTATTTAAATAAAAATTCTTTGGATCATTGAAGAATTAATACAATTAAAAATCTTGAATATCTTTTATAAACTCTATTTATGAATTGGGGGTCCCCTGGCGTAAATACATTTTAACTTTCATTCTTGACAGATGGCAAAAGAAGGTGCATTACAAATAGCAGTTAAGTATATAGTTCAGGAATTAAGAAAGCAGGATGGTCTGCACGATGCGGCCCAGCCCCCTTTGGTAGCTATGAAGAGCTTTGTAAATGCCAAAGGCGAAAGCAATTTGAATGATGGAGAAGTGGGCGTTATGCTGGTGAGTGTCGAAGAAGAAAAAAACATGAAACCACAAATTCAAAAGGAAAAACGAACAGATAGCTCTGTTTCATTTGCCAATCCTGAAATCTACCTGAACCTGTATATTTTAATTGCAGTGAAACCTGCAGATATCGGTGACGATAGTTACGGTATTGCCCTTAAAAGGCTATCGTTGGTTCTTGAATATTTCCAGGCCAATTCCTTTTTCGAAAATGTAACTCTACCTGCATCAAGTGAAACGATCGAAAAAATGATGGTTGACCTATTCTCCCTTTCATTTGAACAGCAGAACCAGTTATGGGCTTCGCTTGGTGCTAAATACCTGCCATCAGTGGTATATAAAATCCGGTTGGTAGTGATTGATAAAGATGAATTTGGCACGGAGCAGCCCGTTATTAAAGAAATCGGCGCCGATCTGCACAGGATAAACTAACACCCTGATATATAATATGAGATTGTCATTCGATCATTTGCTGACTTTGTTTATCAAACACGATATCTATCCTGAGGCGTTTCCAGGTGCTGAAGGATCATTGATTGATGATCGAACATCAGGCCTCCTGGAATTGGTGCCTGAAGAAAAAACAGAACAATTGCTTATTCAAAACGGGTTATTGCTGAAAAAATTTAAGAATAGTTTCCAGCTTTTTTACCAGAAGGAGGGCCCGCGTAAAAGCGACCTGAAAAACCTTGAAAACACTGAGTTATACTTTAAAATGCACATCAAAGACATGGGTTTCTTTTCCTATACTGATGCCTCTTACATGAGCCCATCGTTGGATAAAATTGTCTTCTTTGGCCCCCTGGCTGATGAGACGGTTACGCCAAAGGGGAGAAACAAACTCGGGCTTTCATTTAATTATCCTCTTACCAATGAAATGCGACCTGTTCAAATTACGGTTAATTCGTTAGGAGGAGAAAATATAGTGGATAAAACAATAACAAAAGCCAAGATTAAATTTCTACAGATCGATCTGGCAAAGGCCGGATCCGGTGCATATTCAATTACAGAAGATACCAAACAGAATGACGGCATTTTCATTTCCGATATCTATTGTTCATTGCAAAATGATACTACCGGTTTGTATGGAATTGCCTGCTTTCGTTTTAAAAAAATAACTGTTCCATATGTGCAGAAAAAAATAATCATACAATTTAAGAAACAAACAGAAACTTAACCTTAAAAAGCAGATAATCATGACTTACAGAACTCCTGGCGTTTATGTGGAAGAAATATCGGTATTTCCTCCCTCAGTAGCCGAAGTGGAAACCGCCATTCCAGCCTTCATCGGTTATACTGAATTTGCAAAAAAGGATGGGGCAGATATGGAGGATCCTGATCCAATAGCTATTTCATCGTTGAAAGAATATGAAGAACATTTCGGGGTGGCCTGTGTGGAAGCGGCTGATGCGTTCAGCATCATCATAAATGAGAAACATGATGCCGCAGATGCAATAATCGGCTATGAATTGATATCCTGGGGACCGACAGATAAAATTTCACATTTCAACCTCTATTATTCTATGAAGCTATTCTTTGATAATGGAGGCGGAAAGTGTTATGTCGTTTCAGCAGGTTTATATTCGGAGAATGCTGTAGATGACGATAAACTCATTTCTGCAACTGCAAAAGTTAAATCGTTGGATGAGCCCACCTTAATTGTGATTCCTGAAGGCGCACCTCTTGGCATAGCTAAATATATTCCCATTGCACAGGCAGCCATTAATCAATGTGCCGAAATGAAAGACAGGTTTGCTATACTGGATGTTCCAATTGCCGCTCCCAAGAAAAAATTCGAAGCCTCCGATATTACGGAATTCAGGAAATTATCAGGCGATGCGGATCATATCCGTTATTCGGCTTCCTATTATCCTTACCTGAAATCAACCATCACTTACTCTACTGACATGGGTGCGCTTGAGCTTGCAACTGTGAAAAAGAACGGGGTTGATGATGCAGCCAATGTTTTGAAAGGGAAAAAACTAGGGGAAATCCAGTCAACGAATAATTCAGCCTATCACGCGATCCTTTCGGAGTTGAAGGGCAAACTAAAAGTTGTGCTGCCTCCATCTCCTGCAATGGCCGGAATTTATGCCCGTGTTGATTCTTCACGAGGAGTATGGAAGGCACCTGCCAATGTAAGTGTCCAAAGTGTAAGCGGTCCCACGCAAATACTTACGGATGCCGACCAGGGCGATCTCAACATGGACAGTGTTGGAGGCAAATCTATTAACGTGATCCGTTCTTTCTCAGGACGTGGAACAATTGTATGGGGCGGACGAACATTGGATGGCAACAGCAACGAATGGCGTTACATCAATGTGCGGAGGTTCTTCAACATGGTGGAAGAATCGGTCCAGAAATCGACAGTATGGGCAGTATTTGAACCCAATACAAAAAACACCTGGGTGATGGTGAAATCGATGATTGAAAATTACCTGATCACCAAATGGCAGCAAGGGGCATTGGCAGGTGCAAAACCCGATGATGCATTTTATGTAAAAGTTGGGCTGGGTGTTACCATGACCGCCGATGACATTCTCAACGGGATTATGAATGTTGAAATCGGAATGGCTGTGGCCCGCCCGGCAGAATTTATCGTACTCAAATTCTCCCACAAAATGCAGGTTTCCTAATTATATAAAACTTAAAAAAGATATAAAATGGCAAAATATCCAATCCCAGTATTTCACTTTACTGTTCAGTGGGGTGGAAACGATGTAGGATTCTCTGAAGTTTCAGGTCTTACACAGGAAGTGCAGGTAATCGAATATCGCGAAGGCTCCAGCCCCGATTATGGTCCTGCCAAGATGCCCGGGCTGCATAAGGTCAATAACATTTCGCTCAAGCGAGGTATCAGTAAGGGCGACAATGATTTCTTCAAGTGGCTGACCACCATTAGCCTTAATACAGTTGAAAGGAGAGATTTAACCATTATGCTGCTCAATGAAAAGCATGAACCTGTCATGGTATGGAAAGTATTGCAAGCCTGGCCGGTAAAAGTGGAAGGTCCTTCCTTAAAAGCTACAGGCAATGAAGTTGCTATTGAATCCATTGAACTGGCTCATGAAGGATTAAGGATTGAAAACAGTTAATAATACTTGTTTGAATGGCTGAAAATGACCGTCCATATTCGATGCCGCGTTCCTTTCACTTTTCGGTGGAGTTTCAGGGCGTATCTGGCCTTAAATCCAATGATGTAAAATTCCAGGATGTATCCGGATTGATTGCTGAACTGGGTGTGGAAGAAATCAAATCAGGCGGTGAGAACCGTTTCTCCCACCGTTTGCCTACCCGGGCAAGATACCAGAACCTTGTTTTAAAACGGGGGATGCTCACTGATTCAGGCTTGATAAAGTGGTTTACCGATGCTGTTGAAAACTTCAGTTTTACGCCGGCTACCATCGTTATCAAACTGCTCGATCCGGATCACCAACCGCTGCAATCGTGGACATTTATCAAGGCGTGGCCTGTAAAATGGAGCATATCAGAATTTAAGGCCAATGAAAACACAGTGGTTGTAGAAACTATAGAACTGGCTTATCAATATTTCAGAAGAGGAGGTTAAAAATGGCTATACAAATCAATGAAGTGATTGTCCGTGCAATTATTACCGGAGGTGAAAATCCCGGTAGAAACGAAGCGGTATCAACCACTTCAAATGAGAACATCACTGATGTTTCAAAAGATGAATTGCTCGACTTAATCGAAGAAGTTATTAACGATAAAAAAGAACGCTGATGGCCGGACTGCTAACCAATCTGAAAATCTTAGGATTCAAGGATGTTGAGGGACTTCCTTTTGGGATTCCATTGGTTTTTGAATGTATGTTCAACCCTGATACCTATTCAACGGAACATCAGATTGTATACAATACTCAGCAAACTGCCGGAAGTAGCGGCAATAAACCAATTTTTACCAAAATCCGCCCAATGCTTTTCAGCATTGAGTTCACAATTGATGCAACAGGCGTTTCGTCAGATCTTGAAATTCCGGTTCCTATACCTATCCCGGTCCAGGTCTTATTGTTCAATTCAGTCACAATGGATGTTCAAGGCACAACGCACCGACCCAATAACCTGATCGTTCAATGGGGTACATTTATTCGAGATTGTGTGCTCCAATCTTCCCAAATTACCTATACCCTCTTCGATAGTTTCGGCATACCCCTCCGTGCAAAAATAAATGCAACTTTTCTTGAGCAAAAGGGGAGCACTCTTAACCAGATTGCCAACATGTTCTCCTCTCCAGACCTTACACATAGCAAATTGGTTCAGGATGGAGATTTATTGCCTTTAATGGTATTCAGCGAATATAGAAACCAGGATTATTATTTGCAGATTGCCCGCTCAAACAAATTGAAAAACTTTCGCAAGCTGAAAGCAGGCACAACTATTCAACTTCCTCCAATCTCCTGATTATGGCCCTCGATGATTTACTTCCGCAAACGCAGCAGCCTACCGACGTGCTGTCGCAGAAAATCCTGATTGACGGTAGCGCTATCAGCAATGAAATTGGCGTTTATGCCATTACTGTCGGGAAGCAATTCAATAAAATTGCTACGGCTAAAATTGTGCTGCTCGATGGCAATGCCGCAAACCGCGAATTCTCCCTCTCTAATACGGATGTATTTAAACCCGGAAGTGAAATTGAAATACAGTTGGGCTATCACAGCACAACCGAAACAGTTTTTAAAGGAATTATCACCAAACATGCCCTGAAAGCCAGGCAAAATACTTCATTCCTCTATCTGGAAGCTAAGGATAAGGGCGTAGCGCTTACACTACGTCGAAATAATAATTATTTCTTCAATCAAAAGGATAGCGAGTTTATTGAGCAATTAAGTTCAGCTGCAGGACTCGATACCGATGTGGAATCGACCTCGGTTACCTTTAAGGAAATGGTGCAATACAATTGTACCGATTGGGATTTTATTCTTTCGCGAGCCGAAATGAATGCCATGCTTGTGCTCACCGACGATGGAAAGATGTGCGTGAAAAAGCCTTCCATGTCCGGATCTTCGGTTCTGTCGGCCATATACGGGAGTAATATTTTTGAATTTGAAACAGAAATGGATGCCCGTAGGCAGTTTAAAACCGTTAAGAGCCATTCGTGGAACTATTCGGATCAGAAATTGCAGGATTCGGAAGACGGGAGCTTTTCATTTAGCGAAAGCGGAAATATTTCAGCAAACGACCTGGCGGATATTCTTAACAGCGATGAGGACGCCTTGAAACATGCGGCATTCATTACCGATGATGAATTGAAACAATGGGCGGATTCGAGTGCTATGAGAAGCATGTTGTCGAAAATCTGCGGAAAGGTAAAAGTGCAGGGCTTTACGGCGGTTAAGCCCGGAAGCATCATCACACTTGGGGGCATGAGCGACCGGTTTAACGGCCAGGTTTTTGTTACCGGGGTACAGCATGTGTTTTCGAGCACTGATTTTCTGACGGAAATTCAATTTGGCTGGAACCATGAATGGTTTTACAAGACAGATGATATTATTGAAAAGCCTGCATCCGGGCTTGTTCCGGGAATCAATGGCCTTCACACAGGAATTGTAACGAAATTAGAGAGTGATCCGGAAAATGAGTTTCGTGTTAAAGTCAAAATTCCCTTGATCAACAATGACGAAGACGGAATATGGTGTCGTATTGCTATGCTGGATGCAGGCAATGAACGCGGTTCCTTCTTTTTGCCAGAAATTGGCGATGAAGTAGTCATGGGCTTTATCAATGATGATCCGAGGCATGGAATTATTCTCGGAATGTTGAACTCTTCTTCCCTGCCCGCGCCAGTTACGGCAAGCGACCAGAACAATGAAAAGGGATTTTATACCCGAAGTAAGATGAAACTGGTGTTTGACGATGATAAAAAAAGCATCACCATTCTCACTCCAAAAAACAAATCCATTGTTATAAACGATGATGATGGATCCATCATCTTATCGGATGAGCTCAATAATAAAATAACGATGAACAGTGATGGAATCAGTATCGAAAGCCAAAAAGACATCAAGTTGAAAGCAACGGGGAATATCACGGCAGAAGCCACTCAAAATGTTGAATTAAAAGCGACAGTTGGATTAAAAGCAAAAGGAACTGCTACCTCTGACTTCGGAGATTCCGCTTGCGTGACTTCCCTAAAGGGGTCCATAGTAAGTATCAATTGATTGAAATGAACTACCCCGCCACAGAACAGCGGGGAATCAGAATCCAGAATTCAGAATAACAACCAAATTTTCAAATTCTGACTCCTGATTTCTGTATTCTTTTAACAACTAAAATAACTCTCAGCAAGTTGCAGGGAATTGAACAAAAATATTAGACAGACTTCAAAATGGGATTTGCAGCAAGAGTTTCCGATATGCATACCTGCCCGATGCTTACTCCCGTAGGACCGGCAACCGTTCCGCATGTGGGAGGACCTGTTCTTCCGCCGGGAGCAGCTCAGGTACTTATTGGCGGACTGCCGGCAGCCTGTGTTGGCGATAATTGCATATGCACGGGTACAGGCATGCCGGATCCAATTGTGAAAGGATCGGCAACAGTTATGATTGGAGGAAAGCCTGCTGCACGCCAGGGCGATTCAACTTCGCATGGTGGCAGTATTGTTGGATTATGTCCCACAGTTCAGATAGGAGGATAATTATGGAAGCAAAAAAATCATTTCTTGGAACAGGATGGAATTTCCCTCCCACCTTTCACAAAGAATTTTTGGGGGTGGAGATGATTTCGGATGAAGAAGACATTAACAGCAGCCTGGATATCTTGTTTTCGACCGAACCGGGCGAGCGTGTGATGCAGCCTACTTATGGTTGTGCGCTGCGCCAGTTTGTTTTTGAACCGATGAATGTGGCCACCAAAACCATGATGGAGAAAGTCATAAAGGATGCGCTTCTTTTTCACGAACCAAGGATCATAGTGGATAAAATTCAAATCGGACTTCCTGGCGATGCCGATCCCCGGCTCGTTTCCGAAACGAATGATCAAGGCGTGTTGCCTATCAGTATCGAATACAGGATCATCACCACCAATACCCGTTATAATTATGTGTTTCCGTTCTATTACAACGAAGGAACCAACCTAGTAAAATAATCAAACCGGAGAGATGGAAAACGAACATACATGTTGTACACAGGATGATACCACCCGGGAAGGAACCAGCACCCTTACCCGGTTTTTGCGCATGCTCGATCCTGTAAATGCACCGCTTGATCCGCGCAATTCCATGGATCTTTTAGTGTTTGCCAAGCATTATGCTGATTTGTTGCGCTTTTACGATATGGATGATTCCGTAAATTGTGTGGAAGCAGGGGCAGATGACCCCAAAACGCAAAATGCAAATACTTCGCAAGAACAGAGCAAGAAGGAACTGGTCCCAGTGCGACAGGATCAAAAGAAACTTCCGGAAAACAAGAAGCCCCTTATTACCTGGAAGGAATTCTTTTACAGTGATATTGCAGTAGTTGTTGCATCCATCTCGCAGTACGAAAGGAAGCTGTTGCTTATTAAGAAGGAATATGATGCCCTTCGTGAAGAAGTTGAACTAGATACTACAAAAGAAAATTTCAGGGAACTCTTTTATTGTATTGTCCATCATCTAAAACGAATCCAGCGTTGGCAGGAGCGCAGTATCGACGGGCATCCACTCAAAAATGAACTTGAAATAAAAATAAAGTCCTTCCTGGCTCCGGCCTTGAAAAAGCTCATTGCTTACGATAAAGGGATGTTGGCCAGTATGCAATTTGACTTTAGGATGACCGGCCAGTATGAATCATTCAAAGCAGAGCCCTGGAATTGCGATTATACCCAGCCTGATTTTGATGCTTCTATCTATGTAGGTGACACTACAAAGAAAAAGATCATTTATGCCCTGATGTATGTAGATGATGTTTTCAACACTTTGTACAAATCGTACGAAGAAATTACCGGGCGAAGTGGGTATTACTGGCAACAGGCGATTGAGGACTATCCGTCGCATCAGCCCCATATGGCATTGTTCATTTCTTTTGTTGAACTGTTCGGGCATGCAAGGAATGAATTGAACACGCTTACAAAACGCCATCTCGATTTCTTATACCGCGACGTATTGCATTTAACTGAAAAACCTGCAAAACCGGATTCCGTATATTTGATTTACCAGTTAGCAAAAGGGATTGATGAATATGACCTGAAACAAGGTACGGAGCTGACTGCGGGCAAAGATGCAATCGGCAAACAACTCCTATACAATACTGATAAGGAACTGGTCATCAACAAGGCCAGTGTGAAGGAGCTGAAGACTGTTTTCCTGGATAAGGATAATTCTATTAAGAACATATATACGGCTCCTGTAGCCAATAGCGCTGATGGGAAGGGAGAAAAGTTCGCAAATGCGGAAACAGCCTGGAGTACGTTCGGGTATTTTGAACCGCAGAAATCGGGAAACACAATTACCGGGGAGAAGGCTCAATTCGGTTTTGCTTTTGCAACGCCTCAATTGAATTTGAGCCAGAGTGACAGGACCATTGATATTAAGATATATTTCAAGAATCCGGATGGCAGAAACGATAGGATTAAGCTAACGTCGGATGATTTTGAAATTTATTTCAGCGGGGAAAAGGATTGGATAAGTCCTCTAGTAGAAACGGAAACTGAAGAGTTGCAAGTCGGGTCTTCGAAAAAGAAGATTGCAGTGCCTGTTGTATTCAGGGACCGTTTAATCAATTTCCTGAATTCGCCCGATTTATCTACCAGGAAAATTGCTCCGCCCGAACACTCTTTGGGGCCCATATTCGATAATGCTGCGCTAGGTTCTGCTGACGGCAAGGATGATTATGACCTGGATAAAACAGCTGAAAGTTTAGTATCAAAAAGAGAACTCTTGAAGGGAAGATTTACAGCCTTATCAGAAATTTATGAAAAAGACAAAATAGGTGAGGATAAAATAAACGACCTGATTTATTCCTTCTCCAATAAAATAGCGGTTGCCGATAACACCGATCATGTCCTGTTTTTCCGTACACGCATTCAACCTCAGCAGGAATCCATTACATCAGCCGGGAAAGAATTTAAAAACTTCACTTTCAAGACGCAAAACCCAGTTTGTAAGATTGTCTTTAAGCAAGACAGTGAAATTTATGAATCACTTAAAGATATCATGGTCGCGAAAGTCGAAATCAATGTAGCTGTTGAAGGTTTAAAGGATATAATTGTTGAAAATGATGACGGTCCTATAGATCCGCAAAAAGACTTTTATCCATTTACCGCAAGACCTTCTGCAGGCTCCAGCGTAATGTTCGGGGCTAAGGAATTTGAAAACAAGAATATTGATTTGTTTTCCGCCAATGTGGAGTGGAAAGGGGAATACAATTTTAATCAACGATACATGGGGTACGTTGATTTCAATGATTATCCAGGAGAAAACTCCATCCCCGAGAATAATCCAAGAAAAAATTATACAAATTATCAAGGGAATGTTGAAGTCTTTATTAAAAATAATTGGGATCACCCAAGCCTGAAAAAACGAGATACCATTGGAATGGCCAATATGGTAGAGCGCGTTGATGTAACGAACCGAATTCATTTATTTGAATCTGATAAAGGAGGAACTGCAAAATGGAATGCTTTTCCTTTCCTGATAGACGGGGACAACAGGTTCTATTCACAATCAGTTGCCAGTAACAACTATAAACTGCTAAAAGTCGTTTTAGGCAGGAATGATTTTGGTCATGAATTGTATCCTACCCTTATTACCCAATACCTTGCAAAAAGAAAGAAAATAGTTAAGGATGATAAAAATAAGGGTGATTTTATTGTTGTTAATTGTGGGGAAAATGATCATGATATCTTCATTCCATCCACCCCTGCTGAAATTAAAATAAAATCAATCTCGTTTGATTATATCTCTTCGCAAACCCTCGACCCTTCCAATAGTCAATTCTTCCATCTTTATCCATTTGGTGAAGCAGAAGTGTTTTGCGAGCCGGATAGTGATTTCCCGTTCACTTTTAACGAAACCAACTTCGATAAACTGTTGGAAACCGAAAAGGAAACAAGCCAATTGATCATCCCTGCAAGGTATTTACTCCCTCAATTCCGGAATGGGAGTGATTCAGCCGTAACGGAAATGCTGAAGAACCTGAATGCCCAGGTCTTGTTAAGGCACAAGGAATTTAATTCGAGAAAGTACTTTCAGCTTAACCAGTACTTTTCCCTGTTTCAACAGCAAGGCAACCTATATATCGGGATAGAAAATTTATCTCCCCCACAGAATCTTTCTCTCCTGTTCAAATTTGCCGATGGCACGGCCTATGACAACGACAGCGAACCCCCGAAAATAAACTGGAGTTACCTGGTCAATAATGAATGGATGCCTTTGCCGCAGGATCATTTGATTTCCGACAGTACCTATGGCTTTCAGACGGCCGGCATAGTGTTAATCGATTTTCCGGCCGACGCTACCAACGACAATACACTTCTTACCACCGGGTTGCATTGGTTGTGTGCAAGCATCGACAAGAATGGTGACAGGATTCCGAAACTGATCGATGTAATCGCCCAGGCAAACCAGGCAACGTTTTCTGATCATCATAATGATCCGGCACATTACCTGAGTCCTTTGCCCGAAAAAAGCATTTCAAAACCGTTTGTAAAAATTCCGGAGGTAAAAGTTATAGATCAGCCTTTCGAATCGTTTGACGGTAAGCCCAGGGAAGAAGGAATCCAATTCTATCAGCGGGTCAGCGAGCGCCTGCGCCATAAAGGGCGTGCCATCACTCCCCATGATTATGAACACCTTGTGTTGGAACAATTTCCATCGGTTTATAAGGTGAGAGTGCTGGCACATAACGATCCGGAGTGTATTTGCAGGCACGAAAATCCTGACAATACCCTGCCAAACGATTGTTGTTGTCCACAGGTAGCGCCCGGTCATGTATTGATCGTCCCGGTATCCAATTTAAGGAACAAAAATGCGGTGGACACGCTTAAGCCCCGGACAGGGAGAAGAACACTGCTGAAGATTGAAAAATTCCTGCAGAAACGCGTTTCGCCATTTGTAAAGGTACATGCAAAGAATCCTAAGTTTGAAGAAGTGAAGCTGGGTTTCAGCGTGAAATTTTATACCGGGATTGACAAAGGGTTTTACAAACGAAAATTGAATGAAGACCTGGTTCATTACCTCACGCCATGGGCTTTCGACAGCACTTTTGAAGTGTTCTTCGGAAACAGTATCTATGCTTCGAAAATCATCAACTTCATCGAAGAACTGGAGTATGTTGATTATCTCACCTGCTTCCGCATGATTCACATTGTTAAAGGATGTTGTGAAGCTGATTCCCTTGTGGAATTGGATTGCGATGAAATGCAAATGCCGGTTTCAAAGGATAATATTCCCGGTAGGTTCTTAACTGAAGTGGTTGCCACCTCGCCACAAGCTATTCTGGTCTCAGCCAGGCAGCATTGTATCCGTTTGATTGAAGAAGAACCGGCCGTTGATAATTGCCATTGCAGCTAGGTTACCTTGAAACCATATTCTTTAAAAAAACATTAGCAATATGAACACGTCCGACACCCTAAATAAAGCCAACAGCCTTAATCCTGCAGAAGATTACAAAAAATTGCGCAGGGAAGGAATACTGAATATTGAGAAACTTGCCGGTAATGTTTGGACAGACTACAATACACATGATCCAGGTATTACTATGCTTGAGGCTTTATGCTATGCGATCACCGACCTCGCTTACCGCACGGGCTTTGACATGAAGGACCTGCTGGCACAAAACACCCTGGATAGCATTGCCTGGAAAAATATTTTCTACACTGCGCGAGAGATACTACCATGCAACCCGGTTACACTAAATGATTTCCGGAAAATCCTGATTGATGTGGCAGGTGTCCGCAATGCCTGGATTACCATCAGCAAGGATTATGAAGTGCCGATCTTCCTAAATAAGGATAAAATCATTGACGCCTTTAAAAACCAGGATTTAGTCGATAAAATCAAATCAATACAGCCATGCGACTGCGATGATAAGGTGATGTTGCCCTATACGAGTGACACTGAAAATCAGGATATCCGGGGACTGAATTTTTCGGATGGAGCTATTGTGGAATTGAACGGCCTTTATAAGATCATCATTGAATACGAAGAAGAAATTCTTGAAAAGAAACGGGAAGACGAGGTACGGAAAAAGGCACTGAAAGTATTGCATAGCCACAGGAATGTATGTGAAGATTACCTGAGTGTATCAGGAGCTGAGTACAAGGATTTTTTTCTGAAATCCAGCGTTTCGCTGGCCGAAAATGCTGATGCCGACAGGGTGTTGGCGGAAATGTGTTACCGTATCCAGAATTATTTTACCCCTCCGGTCAAATTCTATACGCTCGATGAAATGACCGGTAAGGGAATCCTTACAGATGAGATATTTGAAGGCCCGATCTTAAAACATGGATTTATCCTGGAGAAGGAATTGGAGAAAACCGATATGTTCAGGGATATGCGCCTGTCGGATATTATCAATTTCATTTCCGATATTGAAGGGGTAAACTCCCTTCGAACATTCAAAATGATAGATGATCCGGGTGAACCGGGAGAGGAGGTGGAAGCGGATAACAATTGCAGCAGTGAAGATTATTTTGATGAATGGATCGAACGAATTAAGAACGAAAAACTGGTTGGCAGAATTTCGGTTGATGATCTGGTAAAATTCTTACAACCCACAGAGGAAGACCCTTCCATTCCCTTTTCTGAAGTGCATTTTTTCAAACCTAGCGGCGAAGTGTTGATAAATAGCGACCGCTTCCTGAAGTTGTTAAATGATCTGAAAGGCAAGGATAAGTATTTGAAGATGGCAGGCTTCGTGAATAATTTTCCTGTGCCTACCGGAGAAAATATGGAGCTGAAGGATTTTTACCCAGTTCAGTATGAATTGCCTTTTACCTATAGGGTTGACGAATCAGGCTTACCTGTGCATGACGGGAAAAAACGCCTCATCCAATCCCTGCAACTAAAGGGTTACTTTGCTGTATTTGAGCAATTGTTTTTGAATTACCTCTTCACCTTAGGCGATTTGAATGAGATATTTTCATTCAAGGATATAAAGTTTAAGGGGGAAACAGAGCATAAAAATGAGCAGTCTGCCTGCGATAAACGTGAAATCAATGAAGGGCAGGAACAGGAATTTATTGAACCCTTGCCTAACCAAATCATTTATAAGGACGAACAAAATATTCTCCTTGAAAAAATTGCAGGCTATAAATGCTTGTATTACGATGCAGAGAAGTATATTTCTGAACTCCAGGGTATTATTCAACCCGAAGCAGAATTTGAAAGGCAGCGGAACCAGATGCTCGATCATTTGCTTGCACGTTTCAATGAGGAGATGACTGAGTACGGAACCCTCATGAAATCGATGTACCCGGATAATTATTTGATCCGCATTATTCGAAATAAAGCCGATTTATTGTCTGATTACCGAGCTATCAGCAATTACCGTGCAAGAGCCTATAACTATAAACTGGAAGAAGAGTGCAGGGATTATGAAAATGAAGATTGGGATGAAGAGCGAATTGCTTTGAATATTTCGGGCCTTGAAAAAAGGATCGCCAGGCTTATCGGTTTGCATGATTACAAGCGCAAAGACCTGGCGCCTGAAAATTTATTTTTTGAGAAGATGGATGATGATCAAAATCCAAATTTCGGTAAAATAAAACTTGTATTGTATGAAGATAACAGCAAGGAATCAATCTTGCTCGAAACTGGGTATTACGAGGGAAAATGCAGCGATGAAATCCTGCATTGCTTCGTCAATAGCGGTTGTTGCTCGCATAATTTTATAAAATATCCCGAACAGCGATCCACTCATAAGCGTGTTCACCGCCATAATCAAATGGAAGAATTACGTTTCGCGTTATTGGATAAAGAAGGAAAAGAACTGGCCATCAGCCCGGTTTACCGGAATTCAAAACTCCGCGATGAAGCCCTTCAAAGGGCAGAGTGCATCCTGGAGAAAATATGCCATACTGAAGGCCTTCATATGGTTGAAAATATCTTGCTGAGACCCAAAGGCGACAATCAACTCAGTAATGAGAAAAATGAATTGGTTGGAGAAGAATTCAAACTTCTGAATATCTGCCTCGACAAGTGCGACCTCCATGTAAAGCAGGATGCAAAGGCAAGGCCTAACTATAAATTTGATTTGCAGGTATTGCCCCCCGAAAAATGCCTGGATGGTAAAAGATGGAATGTAATCCTTAACCGTTTAGACCCAGCCGCTAAAGTGCTGGAACATCAGTTCAAGGAGTATGAACTGGCATCCGATTTTATTTCCAGGGTAAGGGAATATGGGAGTGAACTTGAAAATTATAGTATATACAAAACTCACTCACGGGAAACTCCAGCCTATTATTTCAAATTAAAGGACGATAAAGGCAAAACGTTGGTTGAAAGCAGTTGTTTCAGCATGTATTCAACCACAAGCGCCAAAAGCGATGAGGCGTTGCCTGGTAAACGAATTGATTGCAATGGGACTATTATTGACAAAGCAATTGTAGAAGAGATCGAAGAACTGAAAAAATTCCTGGCTTTTGAACTGGATCTTTATTGCTGCGAAGAATCTTGTGATCATGATGAAGACCCGTATTCATTCAGGTTAACATTTGTTTTGCCCTGCTGGCCAAAGCGTTTCCATAATAAGAGTTTCAGGAAATTTGTCGAAAAGACCATCCATTCCGAAACACCGGCCCATATACAAGCCCGTATTTTCTGGCTGGGCCTGACTGAAATGCGCAATTTTGAGGAATCTTATTTTGAGTGGCTGATCGAAATGTCGTGCAATGATGTGCCTGACATTGCTATATGCAATACCCTGATTGATGAGGTTATTCATTTGAAAAACTGTGATGATAAGTGCCAGGAAGAGGAAAATTCCAGCAAACAGGAAATGAATGTTTCAGCTAATGCAAAGGATCAGCCTGCAACTATTCCTGCTGAAATTAAGCCTGGCGCCGTCAGGGAAAAACCTGCTGCAGTAAAGAAAACAGGGAGCACTGTTGTAAAAAAGACATCTGTAGTTAAGAAGGATGCTGGTAAAGGGATACCCAAATAATACAAGATCAATTCTAAAATAGAATGTCATGCGTCCTGGTGTTCATATCATCAATAAACAGTTGTTCGAATTTGAATGCGAACAAAAGGAGCATGCATTCAGCATTCAACAAAAGATGTCCTATGAAGTGCAGGACCGGATTGCGAAAGCCATTGACCGGGTGTGTTGTGAACTTGCAGATAAGGAAGTGAATTACCAGATTCCCTTGCTTGAAATTGATCTTGGGGAGATTTCATTCGACAGACTGGAAGAGGAGATTGTCCCGGCTTTTGAAAAAGCATTTTACGAAAAACTTTCCGGTATTGCGACTCTTGAGTCGGCAACGGGTTTTGCAAAGGTTTCTAAACAGGAATCCTCTTTAGCCGTAGCAAAGACGTTTTTGTTGACAGGCCGCTTGCCCTGGCATGCTGGGAAACCAGGCAGCAACATTTTGGCTGATCTCTTTTCAGTACTATTTGCTGAAAACCGGGAGGCATTGAAAAGACTTATTCTCTCAAATCTTTCAAGTCAACGTTTTATTGAACGCCTGGCATCACAAGTTGATGATGCTCACCTGAACGACATCATTGATTTACTGGAAATCAACCCTGAGTTGTTATTGTTTATTGAAAAATCAGTGTTTGAGCTAATTGACCAGGATTTAAAGGATGATAGGATTCAAGTACGCAGGATCGCATTAGAATTCACCCTGAAACTTATTTCAGTGAAATTCACATATACAGCGGTTGAAGAATTCATTGAACAAATAAAAAAGCTTCTTGCCGGGAAAGGTAAGCTCAGCGAGCGAATTCAGGAACAAAAAGCGCTGCATGCAATTCAGACTCCTGGGCAGATGCTGCAGTTATTAAAAAAGGAAACAGTAAGGGTGGAAGAATTTAAAAGAATTCATAGCGACAATATGCAGAAAGAGGATGAACCTGTTGAAGCTTCAAAATTCTATATCTCCAATGCCGGACTGGTCTTGATTGCCAACTTCTTGCCCTTGTTTTTCAATGAGCTGCAATTACTTGAAAATGGAGCATTTACAAGCAAACAGAACCAGGTCAGGGCTGTATTCCTCCTGAATTATTTGTGCACTGCCGTTGAAACGGTACCTGAGTACATTTTGCCTTTGAATAAAATTTTATGTGGACTTGGTTTGGAAGAACCACTTCCATCAATGATAGCGCTTAATGAAAGAGAAAAGAATGAATGCAATGATTTGATAGGTGAAATCATCAGGAATTGGCAAAAACTTGGAAATACATCGGTAGATGCATTTCGCGAATCATTCCTGAACAGGGATGGTATACTGTCATTCGAAAACAACGGGTGGAAATTGCAGGTGGAAAGAAAAGGATATGATATATTATTGGAGTCTTTACCCTGGTCATTCGTTCTCATAAAATTGGGCTGGATGGATGAAATAATTACAACGGAATGGTAAACGAATTGATAAAAAATAATGCCGATGTGCTTACGCGCGAATTGCAATGGTTCAGCGATGTAGTGGATACCCGTTTGAATCTTTATTTTGGAAAAGAAAGCGATTACCCTTCGATATTCAATGTAACGCCCCAGGTACATCCTGAAGTTGACGCTCCCTACGTTCGTTTTATTGATCACTATAAAATGAACCTGGCCGAACGTATTGTGCTCATGCTTGCACTTGTACCGCATATTATGCCGCAACTGCTTGATAAATTATTTGAAATAAATACTGATTACAACAAGGGGTTTACTGAATTAGGGGGAGTGAAAGGAACAACTCATGGCGGGTTTATTCCCACCGGTGAAACTGCTATGTTTTTACTCTCAGGCAATGATTTAAGCCATCGTTTTGCATACACTTTGATGTTTGAAGGCGGGCATTTTTTTTCGGCCCACAATATTTTAAAACTACAGCCTGTCGCAAACGATGAGCCTAGATTAAGCGGAGCGTTGTGCCTGAATAAAGAATTCCTGGATCAGTTTACTACCGGGCAAATAAGCAAACCCAATTTCAGCATCGATTTTCCTGCAAAATTAATCAGCACGCAACTCGAATGGGACGACCTGGTGCTTCCCGAAAAAACTTTGTATCAGATTGATGAAATAAAAGCCTGGGTAGAACACTCACATACCTTGCTGAACGACTGGGGAATGAAGAAAAAAATCAAACCCGGCTTCAAATGTCTTTTCTACGGCCCTTCAGGAACTGGCAAGACCTTAACAGCCTGCTTGCTCGGAAAACATTACGACATGGATGTGTACCGCGTGGATTTAAGCATGATGATTTCGAAATACATTGGTGAAACCGAAAAAAATCTCTCCAAAGTTTTTGATTCGGCAGAATATAAAAACTGGATACTGTTTTTTGACGAAGCCGAAGCCTTATTCGGAAAACGCACAGGAGTGAGTGATGCGCACGACCGCTATGCCAACCAGGAAGTTTCATATCTGCTGCAACGCATCGAAGATTTTAACGGAGTGGTGATACTGGCATCGAATTTAAAATCCAATATCGATGAAGCATTTACCAGGCGTTTTAATTCCATCATTTATTTCCCCATGCCTGATGAAAACGAACGCTACCGTCTTTGGCAGGCCGCATTTCCCGAAAAAATCAAACTGGAAGATACAATCAATATCAAACACCTTTCGTCAAAATATGAATTGACGGGCGCCACGATTATGAACATCGGTAGTTACAGTTCATTAATGGCCTTAGCACATAGCCATGAAGAAATTAAATTCAATGATGTAGAGCAGGGAATAAAGAAAGAACTTATGAAAGAAGGAAAGTTGGTTTAATTAATTTTAAATTAATATTTGTCATGGAAACACTACGAACTTCAATAGTTGCACCAACCGCAACACCTGCATCGCATCTTCAAAATAAAACGGATGCAAAGGCTAAGGAGAGTATAGCAAAAATACAGCCTCCGCTTTTCTACCAGCCCAAACTTACTATAGGCGCACCCGATGATGTTTATGAAAAAGAAGCGGATGCAATGGCAGATAAAGTTATGCGTATGCCAATGCCGGAACCAATAAATTTTTCAACTGCAATGAATGTAGTTAACAGAAAATGTACTGAATGCAAGGAAGAGGAGAAATTACAACGGAAGGAGAAACGCGATGAAGACGATGATAAGATCCTAATGAAAAGTGAAAACACCAGTTACACAGGCAAGGCAGCACCTTCAATTGTACATGATGTTATTAACACATCCGGCGGCAAATCATTAGATCCGGACACCCGCTCATATATGGAACCACGATTTGGCTATGATTTCAGTAATGTGAAAATTCATGACAATTCTGTAGCTGCGAAAAGTGCGGATTCAATCAATGCTCTTGCTTATACTTCAGGGAATAATGTTGTTTTTAATTCAGGACAGTACAATACAAATTCTGATTCTGGAAAAAGATTGCTGGCGCATGAGTTGACGCATGTGGTGCAGCAGGGGAATGGCATTTCCGCTAAAGTTCAACGCGCTCCTGTCGCACCAGTTCCATGTGCTGTTGGAAAGGAAGCAGAAAAAATGACAGGAACTATTCAGCCAGTGATTATTGCAGACAATGATGGTAAAAATCCTACAACGGCACCTTCCTTTGCACAAGTTATTGCTATTTGGGAGAAATGTTGTATAGATTATACAGTAGAGGCCCCAAAAACAATTAAGAAAACAGATTATAAAATTCTTGACGAATCCCCCACTAATGTTCCTACTGCTGAAGAGTCGAGTTTGTTTTCTGACGCTGGCGTAAGTAATAGTATACAAGTTTTCGTTCCGCAAACTTTTGCTCAAGGAGGCAAAACCGGTAAAACTATCTCCGGTGGTGGTGGAACATATGATGCAGGTACTGCTAATCCCAAAATAGTGGTTGTAGAGGGTGCAGCTTCCGAAGTGGTTGCTCATGAAGTAGGGCACGCCAGTGGATATCTGAGCCATGATGCAAATAAAACTGTCATGAAACCAACTGGAGCTTATAATGTCCCAAATTCAAAAGATGTTTCAGCAGATGTTTGCAGTAAATCGAGAACTGGTCCTGTTCTTAAAAAAGTTGGTGCTAAAAAAGATTGTTGCATGAAGTATTAAGAATAATTGTAATTAAAGTAAAAACTTGCAAATTATTGATAATGAATAGAAGCGCATATCTTGGCATCGTTTCGAAAGGTTCATTTTTAGTTTTAGCATCAGATAATGATCTAATGGGGTAATTCAAGTTTAGCAGTATTGCATTTTATCTACAGTATCTCCTGAGATAAGTGCAATCAGCCTTTATCAGTAAGTATGAGAGCCATGCAATTATTATCCGGGGTGAGGAAAATGAGCATGGATTTATTCAGCAATCATTTTAGAGTAAGCAGGCCTAGTTAATACTGCAGTAACTAGACAGGTTTTTGAGTCAAATAAAGGCAATTTATGTGCATATTGAAATGTCCGTGCGTATTATAGATATTTTTTTGCAAGGGATTCTTTCATGGGTGCAAAAGGTCTGCAGCCCAGCAAATTACTATTAACAGGGATTCTTGCAGTATTGCAAACTAAATTATTTAAAAGAAAGCCAAAAGCATAAATTTTATCGTAGTAGCTTATCAAACTGTATTTTGTAAAAGCGATGCAATAAATAGAATATCAATATAGATATTAATTTACTTCAAGTTTGATCTGAATAACAAGCAATGTTAAATCTCAATCATGAAAACAAAAACAAATATCTGGCTCAGGAAGTACATGCTCCGCCCAGTAGCTCACTGCTCCTCCGGCTGCTGACTGCGCCTGCTGAAATTGCTTTACAATGAAGCAAGTCATACTGTTATCAATGGTAACGGCCTGTATTTCATTTACAGTTGCCGAAATGAAATTATTTGCCCCGTTCAGGATATGGATAAAAGGGAAAAGCCTTTTTTTCGGCGAGCTCTTTTTATGTGGATATTGCCTTGGACACTGGGTTGCATTTATTCTTGTAGCCTTATACAGACCTCGCCTTTTTCAATCCTGGTGGCTCATTGATTATTTTCTCACAGCTGTGATAATTGCATGGTTAGCTGCTGTTCAATGGATCATTATGTGCTGGCTGTTCAGAAAAACCGGGAAATAAACAATTGCAATAAAAAAAGTTGAGAAAAAGCTCAAAAATCTCGTCTTAATAAGACTAGCGAAAAACGCTCTGATAATACTGAAGATTTTATAATCAGTTGCAGTAGCCCTGACGCCTTAATCCTATAATGTGGAATACTAAATATACTGCTATATTATGCTAGTGAAGTTATGGCTAATAAAATACTTCACTTGAATATAAAAGTAGTATAGACTGTAATTATGACGGGTTATAATTACAGAAGAAATGGCGTTCTAATGTATATTGATTCCTTACAAACTATTCAACAATTATGTTTGCGGAAATAGATTTCTTCGCCATCACACTCAAAAACACTCCCCTCGCCCCCATAAACAACATCATCGCCAGCCATAATCCGTTGTTCCCTAAAACCGGTTCAAGCAGGTAATATGCGGGCAGGAAAATTAATGTGGTAATTAGAACCATACTGTTTCTCATGGCTTTGGATGCGGTTGCTCCCGCATAAATTCCATCCCAGATAAAAGCCGCAAACGTAATTAAAGGTACCAGCACCACCCAGAACATATAAGGAGAAGCTGCAGTAATAGTTACCGGATCATTAGTAAGTAATCGCAGGATAAAACCTCCGCCAAGCAGGAAAATCATTGTAAAGGCAAGAGCAATGGCTCCACCCCACACAAAAAGTCTTCGGATAACTTTAGTCAACATTTCCCGGTCACCTGAACCAATATATCTCCCTGCCAGAGCTTCGGCAGCATAAGCAAAGCCATCAACGAAATAGGAGAAAAAATAAAAGAACTGGAAAAGCAATGTATTCACTGCCAATATGGTATCGCTTGTATTTGCTGATTGAGTAGTAAAAAACGAAAGCGTAAAGATCAGGCAAAGCGTGCGGATAAAAATATCTTTGTTTACATGAAAAAACCGGATGAAAGCCTTACGGTTAATAGCTTCAGCAAAGTATACATACTTCCTGAGTTTCGGCCAGTAGAATGAAAGCAGAAACATGCCAAGCAACAAACCACCATATTGGCTGATAACATTGGCCCATGCTACACCATTGCTTCCCATTCCCATAACCTTTATAAATAAAAGGCTCAGCAATACATTCAGAAGATTTACACTGATAGCTAATATCATTGGCAACCGGGAATTCTGCATTCCGATAAACCAACCGATTATCGCATAAATTAAAAGTGTTGCAGGTGCAGCATATATCCGGATATTGAAATATCCTTTTGCCATTGTTTCAACTTCAATGCTGCCATTCACCAAACTGAATGCAGCCCAACTCAGCGGCCATTGCATCAAAATCAGAAATAAGCCTCCGGCAATTGCAAATACTATTGAACGGATTAAAATATTTCCTGCTTCAGCAAAGTTCCGCTGGCCGTAAGCCTGCGCCGTAAATCCGCTGGTACCCATGCGTAAAAATCCGAAAGCCCAGAAAATAAAACTGAAAACCATCCCGCCCAGGGCCACAGCACCCACATATTTAACCGAACCCAGATGCCCCATCAAACCAAGGTCGACCATAGCCAGCAAGGGTATGGTGATGTTGGTAACAATATTGGGAATGGCAAGACGGAGGATTCTACGATTCAGCAAAGCAAAATGATATTGAGTATGCAAAGATGAGAATTTTTACCACGGAGACACTGAGAGCAGAGAGCAACAGGGAAATATTCGCTACCATTATTTGTAAATGGAGATGTGTTTTGTAAAAAAAGAAGCAGAAAGGATATCAATCATTCTTAAAACTCCTATCACTCTTTCTCTGTGTTCCTCAGTGACCTTAGTGCCTCAGTGGTTTTCTTCTGTATTAAAAACCATTATTAAAATACTGAATCATTCAAACAAAAATAATATTACCTTTGCTACAGTTTTAAAGAAAATTCTCCTCCGGATTTTTTATACGTTAATAATTTTTTACCATCCGGTGTGCAAACCGGTATAAATTGCACAGATTTCAAAATCCTCACTTCATTACTTTTATATAGCATCAGTCCTTTATTCAGGTAATATCAGCAAAGCATTCACAGTATGGAATACAACACCACCCGCGGGCCCATGAAGATTTCCGAATATGGCAGGAATATTCAGAATATGATCCTTTATATAGCTTCGCTCTCTGATCGCGAGCAGCGCAACCGTCTGACAAGCACTCTTGTCAACATTCTGGCTATTATGAATCCTGACATGCGCGACCAGGTCGATATCAAACACAAGCTTTACGATCATGTACACCTGATGTCGGATTTCACACTCGATATCGATTCACCCTATCCGGTGCCCCCGCGTCCGGAAGAAGCACCCCGGCCTACCAAGGTTCCATACACACAGGAAACGATCAAACTCAGGCCTTACGGCAAATACATGCAGCGCATGATCGAAAAAGCAGTTCAATACGAAGAAGGTGAAGAAAAAGACGAACTGGTGAAGACCATCGCCAACAACCTGAAGAAAATGTACCTGAACTGGAACCGTGATTCAGTGAATGACGAACTTATTCACGAACACCTGAGCCTGCTGTCGGGCACAAAACTGAAACTTCGCGACGACGACCGTCTGCATTCAACCACTGATATTCTGAAAGCCAACAAACAGGTTCCTGATAAAAAAGCACAGACTTTCAAACGGCGTAAGTTTACCGGCAAAACAAACGACAACAATAACAACAACGGCCGCAAGAAAAAATTCGGTAAATAGAAAAAGTAACTTTCCGCTTTTTTATTTACTCTGATAATGAGGATTCCACAGCTGGTGAAATCCTCATTGTTTTTTAAAGCAACAAATCTTTCCCCGAATTTGCTATCGCAAGAACATTTTTTTTAATTTCGGCATTGACAATAAACTGATACTATGAGTTCGTTCGAAATACAAGGTGGCCTGCAACTGTCAGGCAGCATTACCCCTCAAGGAGCTAAAAATGAAGCACTACAGATACTTTGTGCTGTATTACTCACTTCCGACAATGTTACCATTCATAATATTCCGGATATACTCGATGTAAACAAGCTAATCGATTTACTGGCTGCCATGGGTGTTCAGGTCACCAAAACAGGCAAAGGCAGCTATACCTTTGTAGCCGCCGGCATCGACCTCGATTACCTAGAAACAGATGAATTCCGCAAACAGGCTTCGAGCCTCAGGGGTTCAGTAATGATACTCGGACCGCTGCTTGCCCGTTTCGGTAAAGGCAGTATTCCAAAACCTGGCGGCGATAAGATAGGACGCCGCCGGCTTGACACTCATTTTATTGGGTTGCAGAAACTGGGAGCAACTTTCGATTTTGATTCATCAAAAGGATTTACACGGGTTACCGCTCAGAAACTTACCGGTGCCTATATGCTGCTCGACGAAGCATCAGTAACCGGAACCGCTAATATACTGATGGCTGCAGTATTGGCCGAAGGCAAGACAACCATTTTTAATGCAGCCTGCGAGCCATACCTTGTACAACTCTGCGAAATGCTTGTACGCATGGGAGCAAAAATTGACGGGATAGGATCGAACCTGCTAAAAATTAAAGGTGTTGAAAAACTAACCGGCACTACGCATACCCTGCTACCCGATATGATTGAAGTGGGAAGTTTTATCGGGCTGGCAGCCATGACCCGCAGCGATATAACCATATGCAATGTAAATTACCCTGCACTTGGTATCATCCCCGATGTGTTCCGTAGGCTCGGTATAAAAATTGAACATCAGGGCGACAATATCCATATACCGGCACAGGATCATTATGAAGTTGAATCCTTTATGGATGGCGGCATTATGACCATATCCGATGCACCCTGGCCCGGATTTACCCCCGACCTTATCAGTGTTGTTCTGGTAACGGCCATACAGGCCAAGGGTAGTGTTCTGATTCACCAGAAGATGTTCGAAAGCAGGTTGTTTTTTGTCGACAAACTTATTGATATGGGAGCGCAGATTATTCTTTGCGATCCCCACCGTGCCACGGTAATAGGGCTTAACCGCGAACACAGACTTCGTGGAATCCGAATGTCATCGCCCGATATCCGGGCAGGAGTTTCGCTCCTGATTGCAGCACTTTCGGCAAAAGGAATCAGTATCATCGATAATATCGACCAGATTGACCGTGGCTACCAGGATATCGACGGGCGACTGAATGCCTTGGGTGCTCAGATCACACGTCTGTCATAGAAACAGCATTTAGGAATTCAAGCCCATTTTTGTATTCAACTCATTGATTTTCTTTCAATTGAAGAATACACAAATTGCGTATAACCTGCAAATCGTTCAACTTATTTCGTATCCTGTAAATTTCCTTTCTAAAAAAGGCAGGAATAAGCGGTTTCCAGAAAATACGAATCCAAAGTCCTGCTGATTTAGTAAGGAATGCATACATCTTCACAGAAAACTCTGCCAAAATGGCCTTCGGATATGAATGGCAGATTATTTGCTATGCAACGCATACGTTTAGAAAAAAGGTTCATCATTTACAGCAATGATGGATCATTATCTATTCAATACCACTGATAACCAGAAAATTGAAAAATGTTCGAACGCATGAAGCAGAAGAAAAATACCGAAAAAGCCGAAAACACAATCTCAAACGAGGCGAAAACTGACAATATTGCAGAGCCTACCACTCAACCTGCAACAGAAAAAAAAATTGTTAGCCCTAAAACATATACTGAGGAAGAATTCCAGTCGAAAGTGAATGAGCTGAATGACAAATACCTTAGGTTGTATTCAGAATTCGACAATTTCCGTAAACGCACTTTAAAAGAAAAAATCGACCTCAGCCGCACCGCTTCCGAAGATGTGATCAAGGAATTGCTGCCTGTACTCGATGATTTCGACAGGGCCATGGCATCGATGGGTGTTTCCGATCAGGTTGATGCTGTTAAAGAAGGTGTTCAGCTTATTCATGCTAAGATGAAAGCTGTTTTTACATCCAAAGGTCTTCAGGAAATGAGAAGTGTAGGTGAAGTTTTCGATACCGACTTTCACGAAGCTATTACCAGTATACCTGCACCTACTGAAGAATTGAAGAATAAAGTTGTTGACGAAATCCAGAAAGGATATTTGCTGCACGACAAAGTAATCAGGTTTGCGAAAGTAATTACCGGAAGCTGATTCGGCCAGATCACCCCAGGAAATCCTGGATATATAAAATGCACACACCAAAAGGTACACCGTGACTAAACGAGACTATTACGAAATACTGGGCGTTACACGCAATGCCGGCGATGCTGAACTCAAAAAGGCTTATCGCCAGATGGCTTTGAAATATCATCCCGATAAAAATCCCAACAACAAAGAGTCGGAAGATAAATTTAAAGAAGCCGCCGAAGCTTATGAAGTACTCAGTGATGCTGAGAAGCGCAAGCGTTACGATCAGTTTGGTCACGACGGGCTAAGGAATGGCGGTGGCGGATTCAGTGGTGGCGGAATGAACATGGATGATATTTTCAGCCATTTCGGCGATATTTTCGGAGGCGCTTTTGGAGGCGGTGGATTTGGCGGCGGACAACAGCGTGGAGGCCGACGTGTAAACCGCGGCACCAACCT
>CAIJPI010000038.1 GCA_903822525.1 uncultured Bacteroidales bacterium
CGAACTGACTGATTTCGTTAAGAAACCCCAACTTGGTGCAGGAGGATTGATTTATCTGCGCTATGGCATGGATGGCACCCTGAAATCGTCGGTCGATAAATTCTACACCCCTGAAGAGCTTACCAAATGGGCAGTTGCCTTCGATGCCAAGCCTGGCGATCTTATACTGATACTGGCCGGTAAAGCCAGCAAGACACGCAAAGCACTCAACGAACTTCGCCTCGAAATAGGCAGCCGTCTGGGTCTTCGTAACCCTGAAACCTTTGCCCCGCTGTGGGTATACGATTTCCCTCTCCTTGAGTGGGACGAAGACTCCAACCGCTTTTATGCCATGCACCATCCGTTCACTTCGCCTAAGCCCGAAGATATCGCTTTACTGGATACCGATCCGGGAGCCGTAAGGGCCAATGCCTACGATATGGTTATCAACGGTGTGGAAGTTGGCGGAGGATCGATTCGTATCCATAACAAACCGCTGCAGCATAAAATGTTGAAATTACTTGGTTTCAGCGAAGAAGATGCACAGGCACAGTTTGGCTTCCTGATGAATGCTTTCGAATTCGGTGCACCGCCTCACGGAGGCATAGCCTTTGGCTTCGACCGCTTATGCTCATTATTTGGCGGAAGCGAGTCCATTCGCGATTATATTGCATTCCCTAAAAACAATGCTGCCCGCGATGTAATGATCGATTCGCCTTCGCGCATTTCGGATGATCAGCTTAAAGAGCTGAGCCTGAAGGTTTCGATATAGTTTTTTACGGCGTGCGAGCCGAAATCGCTTCTAAAATA
The DNA here is from genome assembly GCA_903822525.1 of uncultured Bacteroidales bacterium. Taxonomy (GTDB): domain Bacteria; phylum Bacteroidota; class Bacteroidia; order Bacteroidales; family UBA4417; genus UBA4417. The sequence continues at coordinate 790 of CAIJPI010000038.1, forward strand.
AACCAAAATAGTCAGTGTTTCGCGTTAAGTGAAATTCTGACTATTTTACATTAAAGTCATGCCTTCCTGCAATTTTCAAATGGTGATTACTTCAATAGAAATCTTGTTGCCCATTGGAGTAAACGAGTCGCTGATGGATATAAATCCAAGGGGTTCATGATGAATTCTTTTTAAAAAGCCCAATATTATTTTGTGCCGCAAACCGATATCTATTGGGAATATCTTTAAGCTGAAGTAAATAAATGTCAATATTTATCTATCTGGAATCAAAATTTGGCAAAATATTTACACCATGGTATCAAGAATTATAAAAAACAGAATACTTGTGGCTCTGAAGCCCGGCAAAGTTCAAGGACTTTTTGGTGCGAGACTAACACGGAAAACGATATTAATGAGTGAAATAATAGGTGAATTGACCCAAAAATATCATTGGTTAATAGGGAAAACCTTGATGTATCCTAGATATTGTCGAGCCAGAGAAGAACCGTATTGAAAATATTTCATGCCGGTTATGATTTATTTTATTTGATGAAGCCCAGAAGATTCCGAATATCAGAGCAAATCTTAAATTTCTTTTTAACAGAATTATAAGTGTTGGAGTATTAGTAACAGTTTCTACCACTTGCGACCCACACCATACAATATGGGTACCTCTTACAGAAGGGGGAACGAATTTTAATTTATTCCTTTTTAGTCAATCTGAATTACGCAGAATTTTCTGCAATCGAAAGAACAACCCAAATTCATTTACCTTTGCTTAAAAATCAAAAATGCCTCTGCAGGAAATAGAAATTATGTCGCCAGTCGGCTCGTATGAGTCGCTAATGGCTGCTATACAAGGCGGTGCCGGATCCGTGTATTTCGGCGTCGGCAAACTCAATATGCGTGCCCGTTCAAGCGTGAATTTCACGTTGGAAGATCTTGCAAAAATAACACGTATCTGCAGGCAGTTCAATGTGAAAAGTTACCTCACCATGAACACGGTTATTTTCGATCATGAGATTGAAGAAGTTCAACTAACCATTGATGCTGCCAAAGCCAATGGCGTTACGGCCATTATAGCTTCGGACCTTGCTGTCCTTGAATATGCCAAAGAAAAGGGTATTGAAATCCATATTTCCACCCAATGTAATATCACCAACATTTCGGCAGTTAAATTTTACTCGCGTTATGCCGATGTTATGGTTACCGCACGCGAATTAACCCTTGAAATGGTAGCAGCCATTACCCGGCAGATCAGGGAACAGGATATCCGCGGTCCCAAAGGCGAACTTATAAAGATTGAGATCTTTGTGCATGGGGCGCTGTGCATGGCCGTAAGCGGCAAATGTTACCTGAGCCTGCATAATCATAACACTTCAGCCAACAGGGGTGCCTGCCTGCAGGACTGTCGCCGTACCTATACTGTGAAGGACAAGGAAAGCGATATGGAACTTGAAATCGACAATGAATATATCATGTCGCCCAAAGATTTGAAAACCATTCAGCTACTTGATAATGTACTGGCAGCTGGAGTTACCGTGCTTAAAATTGAAGGCCGCGGGCGTTCGCCCGAATATGTTAAGACTGTTACACGATGTTACAGCGAGGCGGTAAGTGCTTATTTCAATGGTGAATTCACGACCGAAAACATAGAGCGCTGGAATACGGAACTGGCTACTGTTTATAACCGCGGATTCTGGGAAGGGTATTATATGGGCGATCAACTAGGGGAATGGTCGCCGGTACATGGGTCGCAAGCCACGCAAAAGAAAATTTATATTGGCATGGTTGCCAATTATTTTGCCAAATCAGGTATTGTGCATGTCCGAATGGATTCGCATGATATTCAGAACGGCGACCAGATTGAAATTATTGGCCCTACCACTGGTGTTTACGAAGCCATAGTTTCAGGGCTGGTTAAAAATGATCAGCCTTGTGAAATAGCTTCGAAGGGGGAAGGCCCGACGTTTCCGGTTTCGAGAACCGTTCGGAGAAGAGACAAGGTGTATAAGATCGTTTCAAATGAGTAATTCTTTGATTTAAAAGATTTTGGTTTCAGGATCCGACATCCGACATTAAACATTCTACATTTCATATGCTTACCAACCACCACACCCATTCCCTCTACTCCGATGGCTCCTCACAGCCTGAAGAATACATTACCGAAGCCATTACTAAAGGATTTCATATTCTGGGGTTTACTGAACATTCTCCTTTGCCATTCGAAAATTCATTTTCTTTCCGGAAAGAAAACAAAGATGAGTACATAGCTTTGATGCAAAACCTGAAACAGAAATACAACTCACAGATTGCTGTTTATTCAGGTATGGAAATGGATTATATACCCGGCATGTCGGAAAATTTCGGTAAAATTAAAGCTGAATACAAACTGGATTACCTTATAGGCTCAGTTCACCTTGTGCGGCCGGAAAATAACAGTGAGCTTTGGTTTACTGACGGTCCAAACTATGAAACCTACGATAAAGGGCTGAACGAGCTATTTGCGGGAGATATTAAAAAAGCTGTTACAAGGTATTATCACCAGCTGAACGAAATGATTGAAAATCAGCATATCGATATTATAGGCCATTTCGATAAGATTAAGATGCATAACCGCGACCGGTTTTTTACTGAAGATGAATCCTGGTATGTTTCTTTGGTTAGCGAAACCCTTGACCTTCTGCAGGATCGTGATATTATCGTTGAAGTAAACACACGCGGCATATACAAGCAACGCTCAGAAACCACTTATCCTGGTCTTGATATCCTGAAACAGATTAAAAGCCTTAGAATCCCGGTAATGGTGAATTCCGATGCACATAAGCCACATGAACTCGACCTGGCTTTTGAGCAGGCCTATTCGCTGCTGAAGGAAGCCGGGATTGATGAGGTGGTTTATTTTAAAGGGAATGGGTGGGCGTTTGAAAGTTTAAAATAACTTTTTACAGCAAGGAATCTATGTTTTACTTTGATTCCGGCTGTTTTGCCTCCCAATAGTCCTATCCAAAAATCCTTTTGCCTCCTTTTTCGTGTAACTTGTTGAGGATACCGGCAGCATCTTTAAACTTATTGTTAAAGATCATAGCTGCAATAATATAGGGTTTAAATCCTGCTTCCTTATACGTTTCAATTCGGTACCTATCAAAAACAGATTCTGCCACTTCGCCTTCCTTGCACGAAACCCCTGAAATATCAGCTGGCAGGCAGTGCATATACAAAGCCTTTCCTTCCCTGGTGAGTTTCATTTTTTCTTCGGTGCATTCCCAGTTTTTGAAACGTGCATTGTTAGCCAGGCATTCCTGTTCAAGAGCTTTCAGTCCTGCTGTATCATTATTATGCAATAAGGGTGTGCGGCGTTGCATCACCGAAAAAGGAGCCCAGCTTTTGGGGTACACTATATCGGCATTGCTGAAAGCCTCGTCCATACTGTTCACAACCCTGAATTTTCCGCCTGAGGCAGCAGCATTTTTACCAGCCAGGTCCACAACATCCGAAATCAGTGAATACCCTTCAGGATATGCCAGGTCCACTTCCATTCCGAAACGGGTCATCAGCCCGATAATGCCTTGTGGTACCGACAAAGGTTTGCCGTAACTGGGGGAGTATGCCCAGGTCATGGCGATTTTTTTCCCTTTCAGATTTTCGAGCCCCCCGTAATAATCGGCGAGGTGCATCAGATCGGCCATCGATTGAGTAGGATGGTCGATATCACACTGAAGGTTTACAATCCCCGGGCGCTGTGGCAGCACTCCGTTCTGAAATCCGTCGTCAAGGGCATCGCCAACCTCTTTCATATAGGTATGGCCTTCGCCCAGGAACATATCGTCGCGTATGCCGATTATATCGGTTAAAAAGCTGATCATATTGGCTGTTTCGCGTACGGTTTCGCCATGAGCTATCTGCGATTTGCTTTCGTCGAGGTCCTGGACTTCGAGCCCCAGCATATTACATGCCGAAGCAAACGAAAAGCGGGTACGGGTTGAGTTATCCCTGAAATTGGAAACAGCCAGCCCTGAGTCGAAAACTTTCGTTGAAATATTATTGTCACGAAGATTTTTCAATGCTTCGGCTACCAGAAGGGTTTGTTTGAGTTCGTCTTCGGTTTTATCCCAGGTAAGGAGGAAATCGTTGGAATATAAATCGGATTTAAGCTTTTTAAGCTCATCAAATACTTGATTTATTGATCTCATTGTAAGTATGTATGGTTAAGAGAATATTGTTAAAGAAAATTGGTTTTGATTCGCTTTGACTCCGATCAGCGTGAAATTATTAGTCAAAAGTAAGCTTGAAAGCAGTCATTTTTCATTTTAAATCAGGAAAGCGTATGCTGCGTAAAATGCTGCTGCTGTTTCCAAATGATCAATCGGAACTTTTTCGTTAGGTGCATGTGCAAATATTTCATTTCCGGGACCAAACCCTATGATAGGGATACCGTAATAGCCGTTTATGGTTACGCCGTTGGTCGAGAAAGTCCATTTGTCAACAACAGGATCTTTGCCGAAAAGCTGTTTGAATGCTTCAACCCCTGTGGTAACCGCGGTATGTTCTGCAGGAATTTTCCAGGTTGGATAATATTTTTCCATGCCATATTTGAGGCCAGTATATGCTACTTCTTCGTAGTGAAGAACTTCAACTGTAGCATCCATATCTTTGATGATTTCCATGATTTCAGCAACGGCTGATTCCTTTGTTTCGCCCCAGGTGAGGCGACGATCGAGGTGGAATTGGGCATAATCGGCAACAGCGCAAAGCGAAGGGCTTCCTGATTTGATTTCGGAAATAGTAATAGAGCCTCTACCCAGGAACTCGTCGGAAGGAAGGTGTTCATTCAGTTTTTCAATTTCCAGTGCTGCTCTTGCTGCCATATATATGGCGTTTTTCCCACGTTCGGGAGCACTGCCATGGCACGAAAGCCCCTTGAATTTTACAACAATCTCCATACGGCCGCGATGGCCACGGTATATGTTAAGGTTAGTAGGTTCGGTGCTGATGGCAAAATCGGGCCTTATATTTTCCTCCTCCACAAGGTATTTCCAGCAAAGACCGTCGCAATCTTCTTCCATTACGCTGCCAACAACCAGCACGGTCAGATCACGGTCGAAACCGAGTTCTTTCAGAATTCGCCCGCTGGTGACAGCTGCTGCAGGACCGCCTTTCTGATCGACAGTGCCACGACCGAATACATAGCCGTCTTTTATTTCGCCACCGAAAGGATCGAAAGTCCAGTTTGCGGCATTGCCGACATCAACAGTATCCATATGTCCGTCGATGGCGAGTATCCGTTTCCCGTTACCGATACGGCCGATCACATTCCCCAGTCCATCGATGCGTACTTCGTCGAAACCGGCTTCTTCCATCTGCCGTTTCAGCTCCAGCTGAACATCTTTTTCGTACATGCTGGTCGATTTTATCTGTACCAGTTTCGACAGGTTTTGTGCAGTATAGTCTCTGTACTTGCGGGAGAGGGTATTGATTTTTTCAAAAATTTCTTCCATTTTATTGAGGGGTTAGGCTTTTGGGGTTTGAAGGGGTTGAAGGGTTTGAAGGGGTTGAAGGGGTTGAAGGGTTTACCTTCGGTGAGCTCGCTTCGCTCGGTTAAGTGTATCTCAGTGTATCTTCGTGGTCTTAGTGCCTCCGTGGTTATAGGGGTTAGTGATTGGAGAAGCCACCTGCCAGCAGCTTTCCGCCAGAATTTTTACAGTTAATTGCGTTTCAGAATCCTTTTATAAACATTAATCATAATGGAATCTGCATTTGGCAATTAATATTTCATCATCCTTTATTTTGTATATCAACCGGTGTTCGCCATCAATCCGGCGTGACCAATATCCCTTATACTTATGTTTTAAGGGTTCTGGTTTACCCAGGCCAGAAAAAGGAGTTCGTGAAATGTCTTTAAGCAGATCATTTATTTTGCACAAAATCTTCGTATCTGTCTTTTGCCAATATAAATAATCTTCCCAGGACTCATCAACAAAAGTGTATTTCATTTTTCGATAAGGTCTTTTTGAAATGATGAACCTGTTTTGAGTTTTTCAATAGCTGAATCTAATCTTTTCTCATTTAGCTTTGATGACAATTCGTGGTAGGTTGCATTCAGCGAATTATACTCATCTAAGGACATTATCACTACACCACTGTCTTTACCTCTGTTGATTATCAAGGTCTCAAAGTTTTCAGTCACCCGATCAAGATAATGTTTGATATCTTTTCGAAAATCGGAAATTGTTGTTGTTAACATAGTTTTTATCTTTTATTGTACATAATAGAGTACAAATATAAGTACAAATTATAGCAATTCTCCTTTTCATCAAATTTTTTTAAATATAAGTGCAGAGGTCGAAAGTTGTGGTTTGAAGGGGTTGAAGGGGTTGAAGGGTTTGAAGGGTTTCAGGGGTTGCATTCGGTGAGCTCGCTACGTTCGGTTCAGTGCATCTCCGTGTATCTTCGTGGTCTTCGTGCCTCCGTGGTAAAGGGGTTAGAGCTGGAATTGTGCTAGTTCAGTGTTTTTGGTGCCAAGGTAAATCTGGATTTCCCCAACCCCTAATCCCCAACCCCCAACCCCTTCCTTTTTATTTCTTCAATACTCAAAAGAACGACTTCTGCTGTTGCCGGCAGCGAAAAAGAGGGTTCATATTTATGGTTGCCGACAGCCGAAACGGCATCTTTAATGGCCAGCCATACCGAGAAAGCCAGCATCAGCGGAGGTTCTCCCACCGCTTTGCTTTTACTGACCGTACCTTCATTTGGTTGTCCCGATAGAAGTTTAACATTGAAAACGGCAGGAATATCATTTACAGTCGGAATCTTATACGTATCGGGCGAATGGGTGAGCAAATGGCCTTTATTGTCCCATTTTATCTCTTCGGTTGTTACCCAGCCCACACCCTGTATAAATCCACCTTCTATCTGCCCGGTATCGATTTCGGGATTCAGCGAATCGCCCACATCGTGAAGAATATCCGAGCGTAACAGCTTCGATTCACCTGTAAGCACATCTACTTCCACTTCCGAAACCGACATGCCATAAGCATAGTAATAAAACGGGTTTCCCCGTCCTGTTTCGCGGTCGTAAAAAACACCTGGTGTTTTATAAAAGCCCGTTGCACTGAGGCTGACCTGCCTGAGATAGGCTTTTTTCACAAGCTCAGGAAAGGGAATTAATATTTCCGGATTAGTAGCTGCAAAAACAGAATCAGCGGAGAATATGATGTGATCAGCCGTGATAGATTGGGTGTTCAGTTTTAATTTCAATTCGTCAACGGCAACTTCTGCCAGCCTTGATTTCAGTATATCGATGGCATTTTTAACCGCCATCCCGTTCAGATCGCTGCCTGTTGAAGCTGCTGTAGCAGATGTATTTGGTACTTTGGAAGTATTGGTAGAATGTATTTTTATATTTTCGGGCGATACGCCAAACTGGTTGGCTGCAATGCCGAGAATTTTAGTATGCAGGCCCTGGCCCATTTCGGTTCCTCCGTGGTTTACAGCAATGGTTCCGTCGTTGTAAATGTTAACTAAAGCTCCGGCCTGGTTGAGGAAAGCAGTAGTAAACGAAATGCCGAATTTTACCGGGGTGAGCGAGATGCCTCGTTTTACAAATTCGTGTTCCCGGTTAAATAGGAGTATACTTTGCCTTCGCTTTTCGTACTCTGACGAATCCATCAGCGTGTCGTACATCAGGTGGAGGCGGTTATTTGATACGGTTTCGCCGTAGGGAGTTATATTTTCGGGCTGTGCACCATAAAAATTGATTTTGCGAAGCATTGCAGGGTCTTTTTGCAGAAAACGCGCCATTCTATCGATAGCAGTTTCGATCACCGCCATGCCCTGTGGTCCGCCGAAACCCCTGAAAGCCGTATTCGACGGTAGGTTGGTTTTATATGCTTTGCCAACAATTTTTACATTTGGGATATAGTAGGAATTTTCGGCGTGCAACATAGCCCGTTCGAGTATAGCACGGCTAAGGTCGGTTGCGGCACCGGCATCGCTGTTCAGTTCAACTGAATATGCCAGTATCCTGCCTTCATCGGTAAAAGCCATCCGGTATTTCGAAAGGAAACGGTGACGTTTGCCAGTCATTTTCTGATCATCATCGCGCGAAAGGGTAATGGACACAGGACGCCTGCTAGCATTTGCCAGTAAGGCAGCCCATGCTGCAACGTGGTTGCCCTGGGTTTCTTTCCCGCCAAAACCTCCGCCCATTCGCCTCACTTCCACTTCCACTTCATTTTTGGCAATACCGAGAACTTCGGCTACTATAGCCTGGGTTTCGGCAGGATTCTGACTCGAGGCGTGGATCAGCATTTCCTTTCCTTCGCCGGGAATGGCCAGAGCCGTTTGTGTTTCGAGGTACCAATGTTCCTGTGCCCCGGTTTCGAGATAGCCGGCAATTACATGGGGTGCTGACTTAAAGACTTGCTCCGCATTACCGTTTTCAATGATACGTGGAGGTGTTATAAGATTATCTTTTGCAATGGCATCCTGTAAAGTCAATATGGTCTCGAGCTCTTCAAATTCAATCCGTATCAGCTTTTCAGCCTCGTATGCTGCCTGACTGGTTTCGGCAGCAATAAGCAACACAGCCTGACCTACAAAAGTAACTTCATCCTCGGCCAGGCAAGGTTCATCCTCAACAACAGGTCCCATCTGGTTTTGTCCGGGGATATCATGATGAGTAAGGATAGCAACTACGCCTTTAACTTTTTTAGCTGCATCCAATTTTAGTAAACTGATACGTGCATGGGCCACCGGGCTGTATACCACGCGTCCTGTCAGTTGCTGTCCGGCAGCAATATCGTTTACATATACCGATTCGCCGGTAACATGTTTTATGGCACTATCGTGTTTCAGGTCAGCCATTTTTATTGCCCGGGTGTTATGGTTTCGGTATAGAATTTTAACAATAGATTGCGGGCAACAAGGCTCCTGTATTCAGCCCCGGCACGTGCATCACTGAGCGGCAAAAACTCATGAAACAGTATTTTCATGGCATGCTCCACATTTGGCCTTGTCCAGGGTTTGCCGGTAAGGAAATGCTCGGTGTCGGCGGCTCTCCTGGGGTGGTCGGCCATGCCTCCAAAGGCCAGGATTATTTCTTTTACATTTCCGTTTTCGAGCAACAGCGAAAAGCCCCCGCTGACAGTCGAAATATCAAGATCTTTCCGTTTCGAAACCTTGTAGGATAGTGTGATGAAACCCTGACCAGGTTTCGGTATATGTATGGCTGTGATAAGCTCATCAGCATGTATATCGGTTAAACGATAGCCTTTGATAAAATCATCGAGCCATAACAATCTTCCTGAATCAGCCGACTGCAACCTGACTTTTGCCTTGTAAGCCATCAGCAGGGGCAGGGTATCGCCTATAGGTGATGCGGAGCCAATATTTCCGCCTATAGTTGCCAGGTTTCGGATCTGAAGCGAACCGAATATCTTCAGCAACTGATGCAAAGCAGGGAGAATTCCGGCCGCATGCTTTTTAAGTTCTTCAAGACTTATCCCTGAACCAATCTTGTAGTCTTGTGCCTGTTCATTAAAATATTTTAATTCAGCAATGTTTGAAATATCAATGATTTCAGCCAATACTTCATTTTTCTTGGTCTGTCGCAAGGCAGTATCCGTAGCACCGCTAACGATGATTGCCTTCGGGTATCTGTGACGGTAATTCAAGGCATCCTGTAAGGTAAGCGGCTTGAAATATTGCCGGGTGGGAGTATGGATCTCAATGGGTGATTTATCGGTGTTAATATGGGCGAGCAGTCCGGAAATTTCCGCCTCATGGAGCTTAAATTTGTCTTTGTCAACGCACGAACAGGCATGTTCAGCTGCTGTAATGATAGGCTGATAGCCGGTGCAACGGCAAAGGTTGCCGGTAAGGGTATCCTCAATTATTTCCCGTCCCGGATTGTGATGCGTTTTGTATAACCCGAACAGCGACATAACCACGCCGGGCGTACAGTATCCGCACTGGCTGCCGTTATGATTTACCATTTCCTGCTGAACGGGGTGAAGTTTACCTGAGTCAGCCAGGTTTTCGATAGTTATAAGTTGTTTGCCGTGAATCATGGGTAAGAAAACCAGGCAGCTGTCGATGGCTTTATAGAAAAGTTTTCCTTCGTTGTTCTCAGCAATGACTACTGTGCATGCTCCGCAATCGCCTTCGGCACAACCTTCTTTCACTCCTTTGTGAAAAGGCATAGCCCTGAGGTAGTTAAGCACCGTGGTAGTAGGCTTCAATTCAGTATCAGCATTGAAATCAACCGTTATAACCTGGTTGTTCAAAACAAACTGAATGGATGAACGCGGGGAACTCATGATTTTTTCAGGGTATTTTTAACATCAATTATTTTGGCAATAATGCTGATGGCTATTTCGGCCGGAGTTTCAGCGGCAAAAGGAATCCCGATCGGCATATCGATTTTAGCCAGGAGTTCGTCAGAAAACGTACCGTTTTCCAATGCATTTTTACGAATTTCAGCAACTTTACGTTTGCTTCCAATCATGCCTAAATAGGCATATTCGAGGTGAGCACAGGCAAAAAGCACCTTTTGATCGGATTCGTGCTGATGTGTGACTATCACAACATAGGTGTTGTTGTCGAATGGGAGTGAGTCCACAAGTTGAAGGTAATCCCCTGTCCGGGTTTCGATGCCGGGCATATTCCATGTTTCGAAAATCCCATCCCGCTGATCGAAAACAAACGGCCGGAATCCCAACCCGGTTGCATATCCTGCAAGGGCTTTACCAATATGGCCGCCGCCGAAAATATAGAGTTTGGGCAGGCATCCGATCGCTTCGAAGTACACCTGCATGGTGCCGCCGCATTGCATTTTCAAATCATTTTTGAGATGAAAGCATTTTGAAAATGGCTTCCCACACGAAATTATAGCCAGCGCATCCTGTATGGCCTGAAATTCAATACTTCCACCACCAATGGTTCCTTTAATAGAACCGTCAGCAAAAACAAGCATTTTGGAACCGGCTTTCCGGGGTGTAGAACCTGAAGTTTCGGTTACTACACATAATACAGCAGGAATGCTCTGCTCAATAACATTCTTCAGATCATCAAAAATTTCCTGCATAGAGAATTTAATTAATAAGCTAAAGTATGAAAAAAGGCTGCTGTGTAAAGATCAAACGGGTTTATTTTTTTAAAGAGCTTAAAGAATATTATTTCACTGCCTGAAAAAAAATAATTTTGAATGTTTAAACGAACCCCTTTTACTTACAATACAAAAAGTTTTCATGTCAGGAGAATTACTTCACTTGCACCCTTACACCTTCCGAATGTGCCGAAAATTCCGGCGCATACATGCATTGTACCGAAGTTATACCATTCGAGAAATCACCCTTTTGCGTGGCAACAAGCCGGTATTCGAACACATAAGTACCCTTTGGCAAATAGGAAATAAAGAAGTTTGTGGCAGCGTCGCCCGTAGCTTCATAATACCCCAGGCCGTCCTGGTAACGGTATCCCGAAAGCACATTCACCGGCTCGAAAGCAGAAGCCCGCATGTCCTTCAAATGGATATACTCCATATCCCGGTCGGAGCGAAGTTCTACGCGGACCACAATTTTATCCCCTACTTTAAGCTGCGACTTATCCGTTATCGGTTCTATGACAGGGCCTGTCGGCGTATTTATTTCACTGAAGAGTTTTTTGTTCAGGCTCAAAGGGGTCAGTGCCGGCGTAATTTTATCGAGTTGCTCGAAATACTGCCAGTACAGGGCACCCCAGGCTACGGTTGGATTCGGATTATTAACTATCACTTTTCCCATCTCGGGTTTTATGGCTGATGCATCCCAGCTGGTTTTAAAATAGCCTGTTCCCGCTTCGGGTTTTGAGCCATCCTGCCGGTATGGATCCACTTTTTCGGTACCCAGGGTAATTTCAACCTGTTTGTCGGATGCCAGCAGGGAAGTTCCACGCAGCAACAGTGCATAAACAGCCTCTGTGGTGGCTTTGGTGGTTTTCCAGTCCTGGGTCTGCTTTTGCTTCAGCAACCATATTTTCATTTCCTCAACCGATTTCTGATCGTTGCTTACCTCATCGAAAGCTTCGATCAGCAAAGCCTGTGTTTCGACCGGGGCTTCATACCAGTTCCATCCATGTTGTCCTCCGCGCCAGTACATACCCATTTCATCGTTATGCAGGGCGGTTTCACTCAGCGCGCGCATGATAAGCGAAGCCGTTTTCTTGTCATTAAAACGCTCAAGGTAAAGAGCTATCATCGCCTTCATATAATTCCCCTGTACATTCCAGTATTTGACTGACTGAATTTGGTAATACTCCATCATTTCATTGTAATCCTTTCCGATGGGGAAATCCACAAGGAAATAGGAGCGGGCATACAGGTACTGAATCTCTTCGGATCCCAGATGGTTGTTTTTCAGGTAATCCTTATCGTTCTTTTTCAGCTTTTCGAAACCATCCTTCACAGTTTCGTCGAGGTATTGCACTGCCTTTTTAAGCATGCTGCCTGCTTCATCATTTGATGTAGGAATAATCACTTCCATATGGAATAAATGACCGAGTCCGCTAACAATATGCTGCGTGATATACCTGCTTTCGGGCATACCGGGGAACCAGGGCCACCCGCCGCTGGGCGACTGCATGTCGCGTAGTTTCCTGAATGCCGAACTTTGTTCCGAAGCCATACGGTTCATATCGAAAAGAAGGGCAATGCGTTGTTTCCGTTCACTTTCGTTGCTTGCTTCAAGCACCCAGGGACTTTCCTGAATCAGAATCGATTTCAGTTCTTCATTTTTTTTCAGGTTCGATTTCAGCGCATCAGGGGAAATCGTTTTCCAGCTTTCAAAAACCCGCTTTATTTTAGGATCAGAGTTTGCAATATGCGATGCCAGGCTGTTGGCATAATAGCGGCTGAAAATCTGTTCGGTGCATTCATACGGGTATTCCATCAGGTATGGCAGGGCCTGCACGGCATACCAGGCCGGGTTGGAGGTATATTCCAGCGAAAGCCTGTAATTGCGCAGGGTTGAGCCGGGTTTCCCGGAATTGAGGAGCTTGTCGAACGTAAATTTTTTCTGCTGCATGCCATTTACGGGCAGTGGCAGCGATTCGGTTAACAGCATGCGGTTAGTCAAAACCGGGACGGCATTCTCTTCCCCATCGCTGAAAGTGCCTGCCGAAGCAGTAATCCGGTAAACAACAGCCTGTAGCCCTTCGGGAATATGGATCTTCCAGCTGACCGGCGAACTGAGCCCTGTAGCTGTTGAAAAAGGAATGCCTGCCTGAATAAGACCCATTATGCTATCGACAGGTTTCATTGTCAATGCATCGAAGAAATGAAGTTCGGCGATACCTGACAGGTCGTGCCCGCTTATATTTGAAATTTTGGCGGCAAAGTCCATGGTATCTCCTTCGCGGAGAAAACGAGGAGCATTGGTAAAAACCATCAGGTCTTTCTGCGTAACCAGTGATTTTTCAATTTGCCCTGATTTCAGGTCTTTGGTATAAGCCAGCCCCATCATTTTCCAGCGGGTAAGGGCTTCGGGAGCTTTGAATTTTATAACGATTTCCCCTTTTTCGTTGGTAGCAAGCTGGGGAAAGAAAAAGGCGGTTTCGTTAAAGTTTTGGCGGATTTGGATGGGTTGCGATCCGGCAGTTGGATTGACAATAGTCCCGTTTTCAGACTTAGTTTCTGAAACAGATGATTTTCTGAATTCATGGAGCTTAACACTTTCACCCAGCGGAAGAGTGAGTTCATCATCCTCAAAGACTTCTTTGCCTGAAGCAGCAGCCATGGGAGCTGCAAACCTGTCGAGGCTTTTCATAGCATACAATCTTCCGTCGGAATAATTATTTACGAATCCGAACCAGTTCAACTGATCATATTCGTGATCTGTAAATTCATATACAGTTTCCGAAAAATAGTATTGTTCATTCGATTGGGTTCCGTAAAACCGGTTTGTTTCCCACGAATGTGCTCCGTTGAAATAAGTCAGGATATCGAAGGACCAGCTATGTGGCACAAAAGCATCGAGAGAGGCATCGTACATACCGGCCAGCATTTCGGCTACAGCTTTTTCACCCTTGCTGTCACGCAGGGTGATCTGCCATTCTTCGTCCTGCCCCGGTAAAAGCTTATTACGGAAAGTAGCAAAGCTGATATCCAGTTTCTTATTGGTATAGGGAACACTTACCAGTTTGCTTGCCAGGAAAGTACGGTTATTCCTTACCATGGCCAGGCTGATTGAAAAGTTACCGCGGTACTCTTCTTTTACCGGTATGCTGATCAGTCGTTGCTCATGGCTTAGGTTCAGCATTTCGCGACTCACCACCTTGTCCTTATGAATCACTTCGTAAATTATGCATGCTTTCTTAAGCGGAGTACCTATCACAAATTTCACTTCTTCGCCCGGTTCGGTGGCTGGGGTGAGCAACGTAAATAACAGGGGTGAAACGGCTTCAGTAGTGGTTTCGTTGGGTTGAAAAGCGCTGAAATATTTCCTGAACAAAATCTCCTGCCCGAAAGCATCCCTGGTTTTGATTTCCAACACATACATGCCTGCTTTCAGTGTGTTGCCGGGCTTGAAAAGTGAATCGGCAGGTGTGGTAAAACCGGCCGAAAATACGTTTACTTCTTTAGCCAAGGTGCTTACGTCATCTTCATCCTTATAAACTTCGCCGGGAAAATCCTTCTCGAATTCTTCTATAGGTAAAAGCAATGTATCCGGCTGTGCCCATTTACGGCTGAACAAAACCTGATCCGGTTTTTGCAGCTTAGCGATGCTGATGGTTCCCGATGCAGGTTCTTTTTCCCCGTTCAGGTTGGTGGTTGTAAGCGAAAACTGAAAATCTTTTTCCAGGTTTATATCATCAGACAGGTCGGTTTTCACCAGCAATGCTTTGTACCCGACCGAAATACCGGTTTCGCTGCTATGGCTTTCGCCATTAATATCGGCGACATCGGCATACACAGTATAAGTGAACACGGGGTCTGTTTTCGGGTCAACCGAAAGGTCAGGGATGGCTTTAAACGATACTGTAAAAGTTCCATCGTTAGCGGTGGTGGTCACGCCATTGGTAATTTCCATTTCGGCCGATGCAGGCTTGGCACGCCATCCCCACCAGAATGGGAAACGGGCCTGCCTCACAACCCGGTAAGTGACTTTGGCATCCGAAACGGAACTGCCCGCATAGGCTGATGCCTTTCCTGTAGCAGTAATAGTTTCACCCAGTTTATATGATCCTTTTACAGCTTCGAAGGTCACTTCGAATTTTGGACGTTTGTATTCCTCAACCTTCACCACCACTGATCCGGATGGACAACTTATCGTCATCTGGCCGGTAAGTACACCCTGAGGAGCTGTAAAACTACCACTGAAAGAACCGAAATCGTTGGTAGTAAGTTGTTGTTTCGAAATTACCTGCCAGTTGGCATCATAAAACGTAACTAAAGTGGGAAATGCAGTTTTCACACTCACTTCGTCTCCTTTTTTATCGAGTACAATTCCTTTAAAATAAATAGTCTGCCCTGGTCGATAGATGGCCCTGTCGGTAAAAAAGTGGGTTTTCACCACTGAAACTGACTCAGCGTTGCGATAGGAATAAGTTGTGAAATAACTGTCGGTGATCAGTTGATCGCCTTTCGCCGTTAAAACCAGATAGAAATTATTTGTTCTGTGATTGTCATTTTTTGGCGTGATGCGTATAATTCCTGATTTACCGGTAGTAAAAACATCGCCGGCCTGGTCTTCATACCTTCGCCTTGTTGAGTTATATGCCGGGTAATACGCCTGCACCTTTACTCCTGCAAGAGGCTGTCCTGATTCGCGTTGCAACACCATTACCTCGTTTGT
Source organism: uncultured Bacteroidales bacterium (assembly GCA_903822525.1). GTDB lineage: Bacteria > Bacteroidota > Bacteroidia > Bacteroidales > UBA4417 > UBA4417. The sequence goes on from CAIJPI010000038.1 coordinate 16,599, forward strand.
GCCGTCCTGTTCCCTGCGGCTGATATAGCTGATATTGGAAACCCAGAAATGATTACAAATCAGATTTTCGGATTTGGCGGGAAACAAAGAATCGTTGCTGGTGAGCAAAACATAGAAGCCTGTTTTCAGGGATGGGATCCTTATTTCGGCAGTATGATTTCTAAAATCTCCTTCGAGCGGTAGCGGTTGTTCCCAGGTACGGACGGCCTTCATGCCCAGGTATTTTGCAATCTTAACACTGGATTCATCCTGTTGCATATCCCGCTCGGTTCCGGGATCCGTTTTTACTAACCTGAAATAGAGGTGAGAAATGTTTTTATACCTAACCAAAGCCCGTGAAGGTTTTGATGCCGGAAACACATATTCAGTGGTGAGGGAGATGGAAGGCCGCTTAATACTTTCGATCAGAGCACGACAGTTTTTGGCACCAAAGCTTTCGGGGAAGCGGCTTATAGCAGCTTCACATATTTCAACAGCTTTCCTTTTATCCCATTTATTTTTATCGTCATGAGGGACCGGAATTCCTATTTGTTCATCATCCAGATAAGGAACAAACCCTACATTGCCCCGGTTGAGTTCGTTCGCAATCATAAAGGCTACTTCGGTTGAAGAAGGATGATTTTTAAAACGGCTTTCCAGTTGATACAAGGCAGCGAGATAAAGACTGTCCTTTTCAGTAAGTATGCTCTTTTCATGAACATAATTAAGCCGTTCCAGTTCTGCATCAATAAGTGCTGTTGGATCTGTATCCTTAACATGAAGCCGGACTATTTCCTGGTATAACTGTAAAGCCTGGAATTCGAATGACAGGGTATCGGGAGAACTAAGGCTAAGCGAAACAAATGCACTTGAGGGCTCAAACAGACTGGGGTTATCCATTGTAAAGGTAGCGGCCGGTTTTGTTAAGCCGGCATCGGAGATGGTATAAAAATAGATGGCGCGCTGTGCCAGGAAGTCGAATAGAGTAGGTCTGAATTTTTCGGAATCTTTTTCTTTTACCAGAATTTCGGTGTACGATGAAACGGAAGTATTTTTAAGCAATTCTTTGTCCGTAAGTGAAAGGGCATAGTTATCCATGCAAGTGGTGACCAGTTTTTTTAAGTCCCACGTCTTAATGTCCTCCAAATCAAAATCGGCTGTTTCGCTGCGGTTCAGTATCCGCCAGCGGTTGTTCTGATAATAACGCCAGTATAGTTCGGCCAGAATGGAATGCAGTATTTGCTTTACCGGGGCTTGTGCCGACTTTATTTCGAGTTGTGTGCGGGCTATGCTTTTTTCGTAGGTATCTTCCTGGAAATCTGCTTCCAGTTTCATACGGTATAACGAAGCTTTTAAAAACTGTTCAGCCTGGTTGGCGGCTTTGGTCTGGTCATAAAGGCGGGTTACCAGGTCAAGTGCCGATTGTGCCTGGCCTATTCCTGCCAGTGAGTCGACCTGTTTCCATTCGATTTGATAGAGTTTTTGAGGCAGCGCAGTCAGGCTTAAAAACAGGATAATGAGGCTGAATATAGTTTTCATATGGATTCGGTTTTGCTCAAAAGTTAAAAGTATGCATTTTGCTGATCGGGCGATGTCAAAGCCAGAGTTATTCCATAAAGTTACGAAAAATCACGCTGAATGGCCTGATTACCGGGCTAAATTTTTCAGTTGATATTAAGGGATTGCCTACATGTTAAAACGAGTAAATGCTGGTAAACTGGTTGTACAAACAAATTATTGTTTACTTTTATTTTATAAATCCGATTATTCGTGCGTTTTCTAATCGCTGTATTTCTTCTTTTCTCTTCTTTTTGCCTGCGGGCACAAAGCAGTGCCGAAGTGTATATCACCAGGTATGATTCCCTGGCTATTGAGGTATTGAATACTTACGGAATACCTGCCAGCCTGGTGCTGGGCATTGCTTTGCAGGAGAGCGCCGCGGGTACCAGTAAACTTTGCAGGCTGAACCACAATCATTTCGGTGTTAAAGGCCGGGTTAAATCTTCAAAAACAAAATCGGGATATACCAGTTCATACCGTAAATTTAAAACGGATGAAGAGGCCTACCTTCATTTCGGCGAGATGGTGTCGAAGAAGAAATACTATCCTGCATTGAAAGACAACATGAACTATATGAAATGGCTGAAGGCCATGAAAGCTGCAAAATATGCCACATCTTCAAAATGGATTGCTCATGTGGATAATATGATAAAACGAAATCATTTAACCCGTTTCGATACTCTGCCTGCTTCCCCATTTTTACCTGTAAGCAATTCCCCTGACTCACTCCTGAATCCAATTTATAACAGCCCTCGTCATTAAGCGCTTTTTAAGACAGAAATGTTTTGCACTACATTCACAACTCAATCCTCCCAATCCCCTCAATCCCCTAACCTGGCACTAACCGCATTGGCCAGCCCCGAATATGATATCAGTTCCACCTGCGCACGGCCTACCGATTGTTCTGATTCAATAAGGATAGGCAGGCGGTTTGCATCGTCGGTTATCCATACCGTTATAGGATAAGGATCATCGAATGCATATCCAGTTGCAACCATGGGCCTGAAAACAATGCATCTGAACTTCCCCAATTTGGTCTGTACGGTTTCCCGGCCTTTAAAAATAACCCTCGAATTGTACACAGAGTCATCGAGAAAAAAGGGGATGTGCAGGATTCCCCCAGGTTCCAGGTTTGTAACATCCAATGTACGGGCATAGTAGAATGCCGAAATAACATCCTGCATATTGGAAGGCACCTTCACTATTTTTGACAAACTAACGGCTAAGCGGTCCTCTTGCCGGAAGATAACAAGGTCATCCTTTTTATATGCGTTTTCACGGGTGCGGCGCGTAAACTGCCAGGAAATTAGTGCATCCTGGTCGAAATAGCTTTCAAATCTGTCGTGAATCTTGTAAAATAATTCAATAAACCCGGTTGTTTTGCCTTCACCAACCACATGGTATGTAACCCGGCCATTAATAATTTTTTTTTCGTCTTTTATTTCCAGTGTTGCTTTTCCTCCGGTAATGCTTCCCGTAAGTGCCGAGTTAAAGGCAACTTTGAATGTAAGTTTCTCGCCCCGAATAAATGCAGTATTGCCTAAGGTTCGGAAGGATTGCGAACCTGCAGACAGGCTGTACAATAAAAACAGGAGGAGAAGAAACCGGGACATTAGTAAAAATTTAAGCAGGTACAATCAAAAAACGCTCCAAAGCCGGATTTAGTGTTTAGCCTGCTATCCGATAAGGCCGGTGGATGCATAAAAGGGTGCTATAATATCTGGACTTCCGGATTGACATTACAGAGCACAAGGGAAAGGCTTACCTGTTATCTTTCAGTTTTAATGCCTTTGATGGGCAAAATTCGGCCTGTTTAACGATAGTTTCAAACTGATTTTCGGATACATTAATACTTTCTGCTTCAGAATTTTTAATAATACCAGGCAAATTTACCA
>CAIJPI010000039.1 GCA_903822525.1 uncultured Bacteroidales bacterium
GGTATAACTATCGAAAACAGAGGTGTTTCAACAAGAGGGTATGTTTTGACAGTGTAGGTAATAGGACCGGTTGCTTTCAAAGAGTGATTGAGTTTGGAATAAGCGCAAAGTTAGTAAAATTGATTAAACAACTGTTATTCAACCGGTTTGAATTTCAAATTCTTATTCATCCCGTTTCAGTTGATATATGCTTTTTAATTGGCAGCCGGCAGTTTCTATTGGTTACGGTGAATAATAAGTTCAATGGCGCCGTTCCCGTATTTTGCAAACGAAGCTGTCCGGAATTCGATATCAGAATACTCTTCAAGACGTTGAATAATTGCCTGTTTTAACGTTCCGTTTCCAATTCCATGTATAAACACAACGCGTGTAAACCTGAAGGCAATGGCACTTCCCAGCATCCGCTCGAAACATCCCATCTGTATGGTTAATATTTCGTGTGGTGAAAGTTTGCTATAATCCTGCTTGAGGGCCGAAATGTGCAAGTCAACTTCTGCTTCACCGGGCGCTGTGCGGTATTGATCGATAGCTGTCTCAGGTCTGAAACGTTCGGCAGCGGCAGGAAGCGGTTCACGGTTTTCTTTTTCGTTCAGGATCTGTTCGTAGGTGCTTGGCACCCGATTCAACTCGCATACTGTATAAACGACAGCTTTCCTGTTAGCCAGGAAACGGGTTTCGTGGTAACTGCCTTCCTGGTAAAATAACGAACCTTTTATTCTGAATGTCGCACTTACCGGCATAAGCACTTTCTCGTTCTCATCAGCAAAGAAAAGAACCTGTACAACGCCATTCGACCACATTCCGATATCCTCACGCACAATGCTTTCAATCAGCAGTTTCGATTCGGCCGGTACCGAACCATAATCGGTTCCCGAAAAATTACCTTCAGCGTTTTTGAGAAAGAATGAGTATAAAATATCGGAGGCTGTATTATTAACCATAAATACATCCACTGTTCCCGACAACAACCTCTGCTGATCCTGCGGAGCCCAGGCCAGGTAAATACCTGTTGGTTCGGCAGAACCGGTTCCCCTCTGCACAATGCGGCTGATCCTGTCAGTTTCAGCTATTTCCGGCTCAGGTTCAACAACCGGAACTGATTCGGTTTTGCGTTCATTTTTATTCAGAAACAAATCGCCCGATGCTCCGGCTGGTTCAATGGCAACCAATTCGCTGGTAAGGGTTGGAATTTCGAAACCATCCTCAATTGCCACCGAAACCATAAATGCATTAATCTCTTTTACAATGGTTCCTCCTCCTGTGGAGTTCAGAAACCGTACTTTATCGCCTGGTTTAAAATTCATTATATAGGGTTGTCATTTGAGTTGTTAATAAAATATTGCTCTGTTCTTCTAAAGCAATTGGAGTCAGGCAGTATGCCACATTATAAAAAAGCCTGGTAATCCTGGCCTGAAATAGTTTGAGTTGCAGACTGTCCTGAACCCCGGGAACCGGTACTTTATCATTATTAAACGGCAGATTAGCGTAAAACTGATAATTTTCCTGAATCGAAACCTTACTGCCTGCCGCCTATTGAGCATTAAATGCCGCTGTTCCCTTTAATTTTCACATAGTCCTTAAGGGGGTGCAAAGATAACAACTATTCGGGCATGGTCGGGAAGAGTTTTCTTTATAAATAAATACCGCTGCCGGGTAATCGTATTTTTTTAAACTACAGGATATTAGTCAATTAGGGTTAATTTCAATAATTTATATCACTGTTGTCCAGATAGATTTCTATAAATCGCTGTAATGCTTGTTGCATGCCGTCCCTCGGGACTATTAGCTTGAGGCTGGCGGCACTTTTTCTACCAACAGCTATTTGCTTGCGCAAATAGTCTCCGGGACTGTCCCGTTACGGACAATATGTTGGTAGAAAGACAATTAATTATTTGGATAAGTCCCGTCAGGGACGAAATGTCATTTTTACTGTACAACACTGAAAATTAATGGGTAATAAAGGGTATTTTTGTGCGTTTTATTAACAGAAAATGTTTTGATATGAAAAAATACATATTCCCTTCAGCAACTGTCCTGTTTAGTATCATGATACTTATGGCATCCTGTGGTAAAGAAGTAGATAAACCTGTTGCTCCGCAGTTTATTTTTAAACATAATGTAAATGGTTTTGAACTGCAAAAAGGGGTGATGAATTATACCAACCAGTCAGGCAACCCTTACCAGGTTGATGAGCTGCAATACTTTATTTCAGAAATCACACTGAATACAACGGCTGGTAACAGCATACCCGTCACTGCCGACAATGCTATTCATTATGTTGACATTAACATACCGTCGACGCTTGAATGGAATCCTAAAACACGGTTACCTGTGACGGATTATTCAAGTATAACATTCGTATTCGGGATTAATGAAGCAAAGAATAAAACCGGATTGTTTGTTAACCCGCCGGAGCGTGATATGTTCTGGCCCGATATGATGGGTGGTGGGTTTCACCTGATGAAAATGAACGGGGAGTGGAAAGCTGAAGGCGATACAATCAAGCCATTCAATTTTCATATTGGAACAGGCATGAACGAGACCGGAACGGTTTTTTATCAGAACTATTTTACCGTTACGCTTCCGCTGAATATCCATACCGGCACCTTAAGCAATGTATTTACCATTACTATGAATATCGAAAAATGGTTCGAAGCACCAAATGTATGGAACTGGAATGTAACCGGCGGACAGATTATGCAAAATCAGGATGCCATGCATAAAGCCTGCGAAAACGGGGCGAATGCTTTTCAGGTTACTCACGAAGGGAAAGATATTGTTTATCACGATTAGAGGATTTAGGGTTTTAAGATGAATGAGGGAATTGAGTGATGTGGGATGTGCGATGTGGGATGTCGGAAGTTGGATGTGAAATTTCCGTATTTGGTGATTTAACTGAAGGATTCGGATCAGTCAGTTTTTAAGTATATAAATGGGCGGGAGCTAAAATGAGAAAAGCAGCTTTATAATTTCGAATCATGTGGAAAGTAGCATATAGTATTGCTTTTTTAATGCTTTTGTTTGTTTCGGCATGCAGGCATGATGATTCAGGCTATAATCCAACTCCATACGAAATTGTAGTCCCACGGTTTTTCCCCACCCGGATGAATATTCCTGTCAATAATCCCATGACGGTGGAAGGGGTGGAGTTGGGCCGTTACCTTTTCTACGACGGACGTTTGTCGGGCCAAACCGATGCTGACAGCATGATGAGCTGTGGCACCTGTCACCTGCAATCACGCTCTTTCGAATGTGGAATAGATCATCCACGGTTTACCGGCGGCAGGCCATTTGGCATAACCGGGATTGTTACGCCTCATTATATGCTGCCAATGATCAACCTGGTGTGGAATGAGTCAGGATACCTCTGGTCGGGGATGATTTCAGAAAATAACCCTGATAAGGCTCAACGGAATATTGAAGATATTGTGGGAATGGCAGTAACGGCACCGCACGAACTGTCGGGCGACAGCAATAAAACCAAAGCCCTGATACAGCATATTACCGGCTATCCCGAACTTTTCGAAAAAGCATTTGGTTCGCGCACCGTTACCATGCTGAATATCAGCAAAGCCATTGCACAGTTTGTCCGCACCCTGATTTCAGCAGATTCGAAATTCGATCACTATATGCGTGGCGAACAGCAACTCAGTACCCAGGAACTGAATGGCTACGTGCTATTTATGACCGAGGACGGAGCCGATTGTTTCCACTGCCACGGAGGTTCAGGAAACCCGCTTTTTACTACCAACCTGTTTTATAACAACGGTAAGGATTCTGTTTTTAACGATCCGCTCGATCGTTTTTCGGTTACCGGAAATCAGGCTGACCGTGGAGCTTACAAAGCAACTACCCTCCGGAATATCGAACTTACCGGACCGTATATGCACGATGGCCGTTTTAAAACGCTGGAAGAAGTTATTGACTTTTATTCTCAGGGA
>CAIJPI010000040.1 GCA_903822525.1 uncultured Bacteroidales bacterium
TAAATATCTTATATTATCCTATATCTGTTCCAATTCCAAATTTACCCTTCCGGAAGCCTGTTTTGAGGCTGCAGCAAGCCCCTATTTCGCAAAACAAATTTAAACTACCCATTCTATGGCAGACTCACCGACTAAATGTATAGCATTGAATATTAATTGTTTGTGTCATATTTTATCAAAAATATATTTTCTTAATTATTTTCATTTACATTCTATTTACAAACTTTTACAATTCATTTGAATAGATTTACATTTACTTTAATCGTCCATCAGAATTTCAGGTCATCTTTGCACAACTAACTTTAACAACGATAATTCATGAAAAATTTAATTCTTATTGCTTCCTTCCTGATTTTTGGCTTCAGCCAGCTGAATGCACAAACCGTTAACCCTGTAGTGGCAACTGAATCAACAACTGCTGTTAATCCGAATGCACCAAAAGCAAAATGGGATAAAACCACCAGTGATTTCGGCGAGATTGAACAAGGAACTCCAAAAGAAGCCCAATTCAAACTTACCAACGAAGGGAAAGAGCCTTTACTGATTTCGCAGGCAAAAGCTGGTTGCGGCTGTACTAACCTGAAATATTCGCAGGAGCCTGTTTTACCAGGTAAATCCACTATTATAGCTGCCACATACAATGCCGCAGCCATGGGTCAATTCAATAAGAGCATAACTGTTACCACCAATGCTGACCCCAATCCGGTTATGCTGATGATTAAGGGTACTGTTGTTGCTAAAAAATAAGTAACAGCAACACAGATTACCACAAAAAAAAAGCGGCAGGATTTATGTTCCTGCCGCTTTTGTCATTTCTTGTTATCACTCTCAGCATTTCCTGCCTGTGTGTTTGTTCTCCGGGCTTCCTTCAGAGCTTTACCAATAATCCATTCCAGTTGGCCGTTGGTACTGCGAAATTCATCAGCAGCCCATCGCTCCAAAGCTGAATATACTTCTTCGTCCAGACGAAGTGCAAATACTTTCTTTTTTGACATCAGCTCATATATTTATCCTTGGCTGCATCCATCATTTTAGCTATGGCCCGCTTCATTTCATCCTGCTGGTGTGTTCCGAACAACACCTGGCTTCCATTCTTTCGGATAACCCTTATGCCAATGTTACCACTGATATTATAAGCAGTCTTCCTGCTTATTAAACGTTTTCTCCACCCCCAGCCTCCAAATTCGAATATTGGGTTGTATTTTCCAACTTCGGCAGAAGATATATCAGAGGTTGGAATATGCCTTATTTTCCTGATTAGCGGCGGGAATTTATACCTGATACCATCCGACCAGACTTCAGTTAACAGGTTGCCGCTCAAAATGAAAATAAAAACAACACTCATAAGCAAAATAGTCAGAACAGCAGTCCAGACTAATCCGTTATCGCTTGAAGGGTTATTCCCAAAGGGTTTGCCAAGGTATAACTGCTGGTACAACTCAAAGCCGAATGTGCAGATTACCAGCACATATGCCGCAAGCATGATCCATACTACAAACGATTGCCTGAAGGATTGTTCCTCTTTGTAAATAAGACGTTCCATAACTGACTAATAAATTGAGCCTGCATTTACTACCGGAGATGCATCTTTATCGGAGCACAGAACTACAAGCAGGTTACTTACCATGACAGCTTTACGCTCATCATCGAGTTCGACAATTTTCCGCTCTGAGAGCTTATTCAGTGCCATTTCGACCATACTCACTGCACCTTCAACAATTTTGGCTCGTGCTGCCACAACAGCGGTTGCCTGCTGGCGCTTGAGCATAGCCTGGGCAATTTCAGCCGAATAAGCCAGGTGAGCTATACGGGCTTCAATAACCTGAATACCGGCAATGTGCAAACGCTCGGAAAGCTCTTTTTCTAGTACATGGTTAACCTCCTCACCACCGCCACGAAGTGTAATATCGCTTTGCTCATCGTCGAAATTATCATAGGCGTAATGACCGGCCAGCTTTCGCACGGCTGATTCACTCTGGATCTCAACAAAACGGTTGTAGTCGTCAACCTGAAAGGCTGCTTTATATGTTTCCTCCACTTTCCACACCAGAACAATGCCTATCATGATCGGATTGCCGAGTTTGTCGTTCACTTTGAGCAACTCACTGTTAAAATTACGCGCACGCAACGATATTCTCTTTTTTACAAAGAAAGGATTGATCCAGTAAAAGCCGTTGCGTTTCAATGTGCCTTTATAATCACCAAAAAGTGTAAGTACCGACGATTCGTTCGGATTTACAACAAGAAATCCTGCCGCCATAAACGAAGCAGTAATCAGGAAAACCGGACCGGCTATAATTCCGATAAGGTTCTGATTGAACATGACCAACATTAAGATACCCCCGATTAAAAATGCCAGGAGAATCAACAGGCCCATATAGCCTGATGAGCTTGAATCTAATTTTTCTTTTTCCATTTTATTTTAACATTATTTTGATACTACAATAATACGCATTATTTACTTATTTCCGACAAAATGAATAAAATTTTTTTTCTGAGCAGCAAGCACTATTTTTGTATTCAATGAAAACTTTTGAAATGGGTAAAACGTATAAGCATATATTCTTTGATCTTGACCATACTCTCTGGGATTTTGAACGCAATGCCGAAGAAACCAAACGTGAAATGTTCGAGACGTTAAAACTTCAGGAGAGAGGCATTGCCAGCTACGAGGCATTCAGGGAAAAATATGTGGATATCAACCAGGCACTCTGGGCATTATACCGCGAAGATAAAATTGAAAAGGACGACCTGAATTTCCGACGGTTTTATGATACACTCTGTCTGCTTGGCATCGACGACCGTACCCTGGGACAATCCATGGCCGACGGTTTTATTGAAGGCATCTCATCAAAAACCTACCTGTTCCCTTTTGCTAAAGAAATACTTGAGTACCTTCATCTTAAATACCCGCTTCATATTATTACCAACGGTTTTGAAGAAGTACAGTTCAGCAAGCTGAAAAATTCAGGAATGGACAGATACTTTACGAGTGTTATTACCAGTGAAGAAGCCGGCTCGAAGAAACCGGATCCTGAAATTTTTCATTATGCATTGCGTAAAACCGGTGCCGTAGCCGATGATAGCATAATGATCGGGGATGATCTGGAGGTAGATATAGCCGGTGCAAGGGTACTGGGCATTGATCAGATTTATGTGAATCATGATAGGAAGAAACATTCGGATCCGGTAACCATGGAAGTGTTTTCGCTTGACAAGATCATGGAGCTACTTTAGATAAGAAAACATGGAAACCTGTTTTACTGAAAAACACAACCTAAACATTATAAAGAATAGACTTTGCCCGTAGCGGTCACGATTCTCAATTTATTCAATCAATATCTTTTTAATACTTCCGACTCTGAGTAAAGGCAATTCCGCAGTATTCATTACCAAAAAGGCATAAAAAAACCCGCCTGATTCGGCGGGTATTTCTTAAACTGCTAAATTCTTAGTCTTTCTTTGGGACTGGAACAGCTTCAGCCTTAGCATCGCCTTTTTTGCAACAGCCTTTTGCTTCAGCTTTGCTACATGATTTTTCGCAACCTGCTTTAGCTTCGCCTTCTTTGGCAGCACAAGCAGCTGTTTTAGCTTCGCTTTTTGCACAGCAGGCTTTTGTTGAAGCTTCTTTTGAGCAAGATTTTTCGGTTTTTGACTTTTCAGCTGAAGTTACTTTTTGAGCAGATACTGTATTTACAGTAAAAGCAAAAACAAGAGCAATCAGTGAAATTACAAGAGCAACTTTTTTCATAGATATAATTGTTAAATGGTTTCAGAATTAGATAACGCAAAAGTATTATCTATTGTTGGACAAGCAATCACTTATTTTGTTAAAAAGATGTTAAAGATTTCAACGCTTTTTGGCTGCCAATATAGCTATTGGAGTAATTCCACCCTTCACTTTCTGTTCGAGTGCAACTTTTACTTCGGAATTCAGTGGCAGAAAAAGATCCACGCGGCTTCCGAATTTTATAAACCCTAATTCCCTGCCCTGTTCGATCCGTTCGTTAGTACGTGAATAACAGACTATACGTCGGGCCAGCGCACCGGCAATCTGCCGGATCATGATAGGGCCATACGTATGATGCTCAACAACAACAGTATTGCGTTCGTTTTCGGTTGACGATTTAGGGTGCCAGGCAACCAGGAATGATCCCGGCCAGTAATTGGTATATACAATTTTGCCTGAAACCGGGTAGCGGTTAACATGAACATTATTTGGCGACATAAAAACGGAAACCTGGAGGCGACGGTCGTTAAAAAATTCATCCACCAGAACTTCTTCGATGGCGACAATTGTACCGTCGGCTGGGCAAAGCACTATATCTGCATCCTGAATAAGTTCCCGGAAAGGAATCCGGAAAAACCTTACTACAATAGTCCAGAAAACCAATAAACCGGTGTATCCAAGGTAGTGGAAGAAAGTCTGTTCAGGGAAAAAGTAATTTGTTCCAACTACGAGTATGGCTGCCACAAAGGTTGCAGCTGCAATACTTTTGTATCCTTCTTTGTGTATTTTCATTAAGTATGTGAGTATTTATTACCGGCAAAAGAGCGCCAAATATACGAATACAAATGGAGCTGAGATCAAAACGGCATCAAAACGGTCGAGTAACCCGCCATGGCCGGGCAAAATATTGCCGGAATCTTTAATTCCGAGGCTACGTTTCAGCATGGATTCAACCAGATCGCCAAGGGTACCTGTGATTACTATTATTACCGCCAGAGTCATCCAGTGTGTTACACTCAGCTGCTTGAAAATCATTGACAAGCCGTAAGCTGTTGCTAAAGCAAAAAGAGTCCCTCCGGCACTTCCTTCCCATGTTTTCCCGGGCGAAATACGTTCGAAAAGCTTATGTTTCCCTATCAGCGAGCCAACAAAATAAGCACCGGTATCATTCAACCATAAAATTAAAAGGTAGCCTAACACAATGCCATAATGATACGGTCCTGAAAGAATTACCGGATCGAAGAAATACATCATCAAACCAAACGGAAGAGCTATATACAGTATCCCTGCCAGGCTCATCGCAATGTTGGCAAAAGGATTTGTTTTGTTCCGCCATAATTCGAAGATAAAAACCAGGAAAATTACCGGGATTACAACAAGCAGCCCTGAAATTCCTGCTAGCCCCATAGCATTTGAGGCTAAGGCTGCAAAAGTAATTGTACCTGCTGCAACAGTTGGCCAAAGTGCAGGCTGAACAGTATCGTGTGAAACAATACCAATAAACTCATTCAGGCTAAGAATAGTAATAATCAGGAGCAGTGCCGCGAAAACCATTTGCCCCAGCAGAGCCGAGCCAACTATTGCTATAACGAAGAAGACTGCAGTCAGAGAACGGGTAGCTAAGTTATTCACCTTTAAATTCGAGTATTAGTTGTTTTGCCTTAAAGGCATCGTCAGTCGGAATGCAAACTTCAATTTCGCCGAGGTGGTATGCTGAATCCTGTTTATTCATGATCACACATTCAATATTGTTGTCGGCCATGATTTCTTTTACCATTTCAGCTTCGTAAAGCTGATTGGTACTGTAAACTACTTCCCAATTATCGAACATATTGTTTGTATTAAGGGATTACATTCTCAATTATGTAAATTATATTGCGGATGTCATTGTTTACTGGTAACTGTCTAAAAATGATAAAAACCACTTTCGGGCATCAAAACCCTGTATTCCTGTCATATTGAGCGAAGTCGAAATGCACTCGTTCAACGCTAAACCGAAAATATTGAGATGATTTAGTGGGCTTCGACTCCCCTTCGGCAAGCTCAGGGCAGGCTTCTCTGCCTGACAGTAGATTGAGCAAATCACTTGATAAATCACTTCAATTTCAAAATTTAGACAGTCTTTTAGTCTTTCGTATGATACCAGAAAGATTACATTTCAGATTTCTATCTCTTGTACATTCAGGAAGGCAAAAATAGCAAACGAAAACAATGAAGGTGTTTAAAAGTAAAACTATTATTCATCTTCTGCTGAAGGCATTTCAAGCAGGATCAAAAATAATTCGCGGGGACCATGAGCTCCCATTACCAGCGTTTTTTCAATGTCGGCTGTGCGGCTGGGACCTGTAATAACTGAAAGCAAAGATGGCAGTTTGCCTGAATATTTGGCCTGTACGGCTTCGAATGCATCTTTCAGGTCATCAACCAGTTGGTCAACATAAGCAATCACAACATGTGTCTCAGGATAAACATTTAGTCTTCTGCTGTTTTTCGAAGAGACCATAATGCTTCCAAGACGTGCAATTACAAATTCGCATCCGGTAATTCCAACTTTCAGTTGCTGCAGGTTTTCTTCGTCCGATTCGAAAGGGACACCAGCTTGTGTAAGCATGTACTGAAACTCGGGTTCTGCACAATAAATATTATTCCACTCGCATTCGGTATTGAGGGCTGACAATGCACTCACCGCTTCACTTTCATTTTCACAATAGATAAATACGCCACCCACTTTCGAAAACTCCTGAGCAAAATTAACATCCGGAGTTTCACTCATCGGATTGTAAACAGGCGAATCGAAATCAACCTGCGGGAAGGGATTATCGGTTTTATAAATTAATGCATGGCGTACCTTTTTCAGTACCTTTTCACGTGATGTACTTTCTTCCATTATGAGGCTGCTTTATTTACCTGACTAAATATTATGACAAGGTAAATTTATACAAATTTTATCCTGATCAAGCACTTTACAAAAAAACTTATGAAGATATTTCAGGGTTAGCAGTTGGAATGGTATCGTCGGTCAGGATGGGAACTACTTCGGGAGTGGTAACCGAAGTTGCTTCAGCAAGACGAAGTTCATTTGTTTCACCGCTGCTGTTGATCATTACATGGTCATGGTCAGCAAATGGGCGCTTACCAAATATTTTCTCCAGGTCTTCACGGAAGATCACTTCTTTCAGAAGCAGTATCTCTGCCAGCGAATTGAGTTTTTCACGGTTATCAGTCAGCAACAGTTTAGCTTTGGAATAGCATTCTTCAACCATTTTATGAATTTCCTCATCGATTGTACGTGCTGTTTCTTCGCTGAAGGGCTTTGAGAATGAATATTCATTCTGTCCTGACGAATCGTAGTAACTTATATTACCGATTTTCTTATTCAATCCGTAGAAAGCAACCATGGCATATGCCTGTTTGGTGACTTTTTCGAGGTCGTTCAGGGCTCCTGTCGATATTTTTCCGAACACAATTTCTTCAGCAGCGCGACCACCCAGGGTAGCGATGAGTTCGTCAATCATTTGTTCGTAGGTAGTTATCTGCCTTTCGTCGGGAAGGTACCAGGCAGCACCGAGGGCTTTTCCGCGTGGCACAATGGTAACTTTTACAAGAGGATGTGCATGTTCGAGCAACCAGCTAACAGCTGCATGTCCCGATTCGTGGTATGCAATTACTTTCTTTTCGTGCTGTGAAATAATTTTATTTCGTTTTTCGAGACCTCCAACAATGCGGTCGATAGCATCGAGAAAATCCTGTTTATCTATCATTTTCTTGTCGCTGCGGGCAGCAATCAGTGCAGCCTCATTACAGGCATTGGCGATATCGGCACCCGAAAAACCAGGAGTTTGCTTAGCGAGGAAATCAACGTTGGCAGTGTCGTCCATTTTTAAGTTACGCATATGTACTTTAAAAATAGCTTTACGTTCTTCGAGGTCAGGAAGTTCAATATAGATCTGCCTGTCGAATCGTCCTGCACGGAGCAATGCCCTGTCGAGGATATCAGCACGGTTTGTTGCTGCCAGGATAATAACGCCGGCATTGGTCTGAAAACCATCCATTTCGGTAAGCAACTGGTTGAGTGTATTCTCGCGTTCGTCGTTCCCGCCGGTCATAGCACTTCGTCCGCGGGCACGGCCTACGGCATCAATTTCATCGATAAAAATAATGCTGGGTGCTTTTTCTTTGGCTTGTTTAAAAAGATCACGTACACGTGAAGCTCCAACACCAACGAACATCTCAACGAAATCAGATCCTGAAAGTGAGAAAAAAGGAACTTTAGCTTCGCCGGCGACAGCTTTGGCAAGTAAGGTTTTCCCGGTACCAGGAGGGCCTACCAGCAATGCACCTTTAGGAATTTTTCCTCCCAGGTCAGTATATTTTTTAGGGTTTTTCAGAAATTCAACAATTTCCATAACCTCCACTTTAGCTTCCTGCAGGCCGGCAACATCGTTAAAATTCAGCGAAACCATGGTGTCTTTATCAAAAAGCTGTGCCTTTGATTTCCCTATATTGAAAATCTGACCACCGCCACCGGCACCGCCTTTGGTCATCATACGCATAATTAAAAACCATAATCCTACCAGCACAACAACAGGCAGAATCCAGCCCAACAGATCACCACCCCAGTTTTTACGGGTAACATTCTGTAAATATACAGGAGTGGTCACATTAAGTTGGGCTTCGCGAACATCTTTTTCGAAAGTTTCGACCGAGCCTATCTGGTATATATAATGAGGCGCTGAAGCAGCCAACGTATTAGCCGGTTTTACATCTTTAAATTTGGATAAGCCAAGTTTATCTTTCTTAATATACACCTCTGCCTGTTCTTTATTCACCAGGAGAATTTTATCAATTTCCTGGTTCACAAGCATCTCTTTCAATTCGCCCCAACCAAGCTCTTTTGGAGAAGCTCCCATATTGTTGAGGTAGAGTCCAAACAGAACTATCCCCAGCACACCGTAAATCCAGTAAAAATTGAACTTCACTTTGGGCATTTTTGGCATTTTTGGCCCACCGGAACCTTGAGAGTTATCGCTTTTGTTATTATCGTCGTTACTCATTATAGTTAGATTCTTAGAATTTTTATTTTAGTTAATAGCAGAGACATCTTCGCGCGGAGCATCAGCCCAAAGCTTTTCCAACTGGTAAAACCCGCGTGTTTCTGTCTGAAAGATATGTACAACCACATCAAAATAATCAAGCAGTATCCACTCGCAGTTTTCGAACCCTTCTTTATGTGAAGGGAAACCACCTACTGCCTTTTTAACTTCAGCCTGCACCGAGTCGGCAATTGCATCAACCTGTGAGCGTGATGCGCCATGGCAGATTACAAAATAGTCAGTGATTGAATTAGGGATTCCTGATAAATTAAGCTTTACAATATCTAATCCGAGTTTCTCCTGCATTCCTTTAACAATAATATCTGCAAGCATTCCCGAAGTTTCACTTCTTTTACGTTTCGCCATTTAGGTTTTATTAATTTCTTTTTTCAAATTTATTTTATACGCTGCAAACAGCTTTTGTCATGTTTTACCAGCAACAACTTTTAACAGCTGAAAAGGCCAGTCTGAATTATACCAAGCCCAAAAATTCAACCGCTTCATTGACATTAAGTTGCAAAGTTACGGATTATAAGTAAATGTTCTTTTGATAATAATGGTAATCGCGCAACAAACTTCAGTCCTTTTTATAAAACACGACAATATGTCATTAAGCAGGTTACGCCTTTTTGAACGCTTGAATGAGCTATTTGTTTTAACTTTGTATGTTAATAAACATTAATACTCAAAAAGCAAAAGCGATTGAAGGCCAAACTATACCGAGTTCCGGAAACCCCTTCTACCAATTTACTTGCCCTGGAGATGCTCTCGAAAGATCGTCCTGATGAGGGCTTTGTAATTATTACCGACCATCAGACGCTAGGCAAAGGAATGGATACTAACCAGTGGGAAAGTGAAAAGGGCAAAAACCTGACTTTCAGCCTTATACTTTATCCCCCTTTTGCAGCTGACCGGCAATTTTTACTAAATAAAGCTATTTCGCTTGGGATTTACGACTTTTTGCAATCAGAACTACCTGAACAAGAGGTTACGATAAAGTGGCCCAACGATATTTATATAGGCGATAAAAAAGCCTGCGGAATGCTGATTCAGAACTCAGTAATAGGGAATAAGCTGGAATATGTAATTGTTGGAATCGGCCTCAATGTTAACCAGACTGTTTTTACAAGCAACGCACCGAACCCGGTTTCGATGAAAATGATAACTGCAAAGGATTATAATCAGGAAGAATTGCTCCAGGTACTACTGCAATGCATCTTTGAACGCTACAAGCAGTTAAAACACGGCTCAGGTAGAGTCATAGAAACTGATTACAAGAAAGCGCTTTATCGTATTATGGAATGGCATGAATATTTAATAAAAGGCAACCGCATAAGAGCCAGGATTAATGGCACCAACATGTATGGACAACTCATGCTTGAAACTGAAACAGACTCAATTCTGATCTGTGATTTGAAGGAAATAAAATTTAATTTTTAAGTGGCCGGTATACTGCCTTCTGTTTTTTGCTCCGGCATTCTGCAAGATGTCTATTTCCAACCCACGATACCATCCATGTTGGAATGAAAGAATTTTGAACCTCTACTATTTTCCCATTGTATTTATTTCCATACCAATATTCCCTTTATTCACTGAAACAGGGTCGATAAGGAGAGCTGGGACTAATTTAAGCCCATTGTCAACAGTGAAGGTCGCGTAATAGATAGAATTACTACGGGCCATATCCATTGCCATGCGCGCAGCATTGGAGGCTAAATCTTCAATTGATTTGTACACTGACATAGCTTGCCAGCCTTTGACAATATTTTCGCGGGCCTGCGAATCGGCATCCTGCCCGGCTACCAGCACTTTACCTGTCAGGCCTTTTTCTTCAAGGGCTTTAATGGCCCCGCTTGCCAGTAAGTCGTTACCAGCAATTATAGCATCAACCCTGTTATAGCGCAGGCATTCTTTTGCAGCTTCATACCCTTCTTTAAATGTCCATGATTTAACCAACTTATTGTATACGATCCTGATATCGCCCCGTTCGATGTACGGCTGAAATATCCCCATCTGCCCGAACTGAAGCAAAAATGAGTTCTTATCGGTATATGCGCCACCAATCAACGCAACATTGCCTTTCTGCAACCTGTTTTTAATGTAATCGGCCTGCAATTCGCCTACTTTAACATTATCGAATGAAATATAATAGTCGACATCCGCACCCTGAATCAGACGATCGTATGAGATCAGACCTACAGATGCTTTCTTTGCCAAAACCACTATATCAGCAGCTTTTAGCAGGTCGACCGGCAAAACAACCAATATATCAACTTTTTCGTTAATAAGTTCCTTAGCCTGTTCAAGTTGTTTAGCAGGGTCGCCATTGGCCGAAAGGCATACAACTCTGCCTCCAAGTTTATTAACATGCCGGATAAAGTACGTTGTATCTTTTGCCCATCGTTCCACATTGTACTGGTCCATCAACAGACCAATAAATGGTACTTTTTCACGGGGCTTGCAGGTCTGGATCAGGATTGACCCGGCAATCAGCATAATTATTGAAAGAAATAAGCTGGATCTCATGGCATGTATGTATTAAAGTTAATTGAATGTGACAATATTCACGGATAAAAAGAGCAGTTGATTCTTGACTTGATTAGTTCACCTAAAGTTAAGGTAAAATTGTAAAATTTCAAAATAGATTGGTTTTTTTATTAAAAATAATTCCACATAACATTGCAAAACAATATCTTACTTAAAATATCTTACGTTTTGTTACTCAAATTTTAATCTACTTGTAGGGGTAAAATGCTTTTCAAGTGTCTTACTATTTGAGAATATATATTTACAAGGAAACTGAAGTAGCTTGGCAACAAAACCATAATGATACAGCTATGAAATCGTTCCTTACAATTTTATTTGTTGCAGCCGGTCTTACACTGACAGCCCAGACTGTTTTTCCTGATAATGGAGAATGGAATCAGAAATACCATTCCATTGCCTGGGGGCATGGAGGCGTGGTACTGTGGGATTACACTGTTTATAAGCGATATTCGATAAACGGAGATAGCATATCCGGGGATACCAGGTATATGAAACTATTTATAAATCAAAATTTTACAGGTTACCTGAAAATTGATAGCCAGCAAGTGAGGTATGGATCAAATGCGGATTCCATGTACCTGCTTTTCGATTTTGGGCTAAACCCCGGCGATACTTTTACATTTCATGCCAGCTCATACAGCTATGGTATATTGCAGGCTACTGTTTCGGCAGTTGACACCGTAATTATTAAAGGAGAATACCGTAAGAGGATAAAATTTACTTCATTTCCAGGCTATAACACAGGTGCTGAATGGATTGAAGGAATAGGCGATGTGAATTTTGGGGGGATTGAACTGGATTATTCATATGTTGCATGGTGGGCAAATACTACAAGCCTGGTATGTTTCAGTGAAAACGGGCAGAACATATACGGAACCTGTACTTTGGGAATTAATGACATGGAACACCAGCCAAAGGCATGGCCGAATCCGACTGACGGCATTATTGCGATAGATCTGAATTACACCGGCCAATCCATTAAAATTGAGTTGTATGATGCAAGAGGCAGTCTTGTGTTGACTGATATCTGTAATAACACGAAAGCAGTGATCGACCTCAGCGCTTTGAGCAGGGGTGTATATTATTTAGCTATTTATGAAAACAGCATTAAGTTCTGCCGGAAAATTATCAAAAACTAAACACTCATCTGTCCGGCCAGCGACCTGGAGACAGTTTGTTTTATAGAAACAGTCATTCTATCGGCAACAATTTCAGCAATATCTTTTACTATCAAACCATTACCAGTGTCGAGAGTCTTTTTGCACAAAGGGCATGCTGTCACCAGCATATCAGGATTAGATTCACACAATATACTTAGTGCCCCATCGCGGATAATATTCCGTTGTACTGCCGACATTGCCAGATCCCCGATACTACCTCCGCAGCACAGGGAATTTTCGCGATCCTGGGCAACATCAGCTACTTCGGCTATCTGTTTCAGCACATTACGCGGTTGCTCGTAAATTCCTGAACCCCTGCCAAGTTCGCAGGGATCGTGATAAACTGCCCTGAAGGCAGCAGGTTCCAGAACGATTTTCCCTTCCTTTACCAATGTATCGATATAAACCGAATGATGCATTACCTGCATCCCGTTCAGATTATAATCGGTGTTGAATATCTTGTAACAAATCGGGCAGGAGGTAACTAAAATTTTTGCCTTTGTACCAAGTATCGCTTTTGTGTTTTCCGTTATCAGTTTTGATGCAGCAGTTTGCATACCTGCAAGTTTTAATGGACGGCCACAGCATATGGAACCGTCCTCGTCGAGGAAATTAAAGTCTATGCCGGCTCTTTCAAAAATTTTTATCATAGCATTTTTCACTCCGGGTGTAAGATGCCCCATGCAGCCGGCAAAATAAACTACATCAGCTTTAGTTGCAGGTACTGGCTGTTTGGCCAGGTAAGTAAAATCCGCTTCTATCTGCCTGTTATCGACACCCCTGGCGCCAACCCTCAGTCCCAGGGTATCAATTCCAACGGGGCATGCTTCGAGGCACCTGCCACACATCATGCAGTTGGAATGCAGAAATACCCCGGCTTGTTTTTCGCGCAGCGAACGAATTAAATATACTGCTGAAGAACCTGTTAACCCGGCTTCGTTCATCTGGCAAACATCGATGCAAACACCGCATCGGGGACAGGCACGAAGCTCGATCTGGCTGAAACTTCCCGGGTATTTCCCTTGTTCAATGCCTGCATTTCGCAGGAAAATAAGGACGATTTCGGTTGGAATATGCATAAACCTGCTCCATGGAAGTGTGATAAAGAAGATGCCTAACATGGATGAATAAGCCCACCATGACGGATAAACAAGGTACTTCAAGGGAAGAAATGCAGCAAAAATATGTCCCAGCGAATTTGTAAGAAATCCACCACCCTGGTATATTCCGGCAGTAAAACTTTCGGCCAGTAACCTCAGGGGGAAGATCAGCCACAGAGAGATAATGGCCCATTTATCGAAGCTATTGTGCCTGGTAGTCCGTTTCAGTCCAAACCACTTTGAGCGTGCCCGTTTAAAAAGTGCAAGCCCAAGGCCTGATAGCACAAAAAGCAGAAGCAAGTCCATGGTGAACCTGAAAAAACCGGGAAGTGTGAATATCTCGAAAGGCAATACTCTTTTATCGTGGATAAAAAATTTCAGAAATATAGGATAGTAGGGCGGATTTATATGTCCGCCGCTGTATATACGCGATTCGAGGTTGCCCATGAGTATCAGCAAAAGCCATCCAAGAGCAAAGCTCATGTGCATAAATCCGAGCAGGGGATTCTTTTTAAACATGCGGCGGTGCAAAAGACTCTCCCAAAAAATCTCTCTGATGGTTACCGGAAGGCTGGCCGAAAAGAACGCCATACCGGCTTTCACCCTATCGGATGCATCCATCATGGCTATCCAGCGGCTGTATTTCAGAAACAAAACAATGATCATGAATAACAGACCTCCAAAAAACGGAATTACAAAAAGATCAAATGTCATGGCTTTCCGTTTATTAGCGCTTTACTTATCTGTATGACAAGATTGCGTGTACTCACATTACGCGGACATACCAACTGGCATTTTCCGCAAAGCATACATTTTGAAACTTCTTTCAATAGCCCTTCAGTTTCACCTCTTTTGAGTAAGAGTATAACCTTACGAAGGCTAAAATCAGTAAATAAACCGGCCGAACAAGTTGCAGCGCATGTACCGCAGGAGATGCATAAATTCAGTGTTGGCTCTGCTACTGCAACAGCCCTGCATATTTCGTGCTTGTTGGCATCGAAATCAATCTGCCGGTCCTGTACTATGGCGTAGCCGAAATTTATGCTCTTTCGTTCCATGACAGCCTTTTATTCTTTAAGAAAAGCTTCAACTGCCAATGCGGCAGACCTTGCATCAGCAAGTGTTTCGGAAACCGATTTAGGTCCTGAACAAGTTCCAGCCACGAAAACCCCTGGCATATCGGTAAAATTCGGCTGCAAAACCTCATCAAGAGGCCGAATAAACTTGTCAGAAACATCTTTTAACCCAAGCATAGCCGTTAAGGATTTGGTTCCAGCAGCTGGCTCCATTCCTGTCATAAGCACCAGAAAATCTGTTTTGATGCGCAGGGGTTTACCCAGGAGTGTATCCTCAACCTTCACAATGATATTACCCTCTTTGTCTTCGGTCGATTCGCTCAGTCTTCCTCGTATAAACTGAATATTGTATTTCTCCTGGGCTTCTTTATACAATTCTTCATAATGCCTTCCGAACATCCGCAGGTCCATATAAAAACAAAAAACTTCGGTTTCAGGGAACAGTTGTTTAACCTCAACAGCCTGTTTAACAGCAGTAATGCAGCACAATTTTGAACAATGAAGGTTATTCACCTTTTCGTCGCGTGAACCCACACAATGAACAAAGCCAATCCTGGCGGGATTTTTGTGATTCGAAAAAAGATTTCCCTTCGCCAAAAGTGTTTCCAGGTCAGAAGAGGTTATAACATTTTCATAAATGCCATACCCATATTCCTCTTTGCGGCGTGCATCGAAGAGTTTGAATCCGGTGGCAAGAACCACAGCATCGGCCTTTTCCTGCCATCCGTTATGCCCTGATACTGTAAAATAATCATTTACGGCTTCAAGAGCTGTAACCTGGGTATTTGTCTGAATTTTTACGTTTTCGTCCAGGCCCTCTTTAATACTTTCAAGTGCTTTTAGTCCCGGCATATTACCAGGGAATAAGGTATGCCAGTTTTTAAGGTGACCGCCCGAGGTTTCTTCTTTTTCAACCAGCGTAACACGAAGGCCCATCTTCGACAGCTTAGCTGAAGTTTCGAGACCTGCCGGACCAGCACCTATCACAACTACGTGTTTTGCCATGCTATTATTTTATCAACTGACTGTTTATCTGTATTTTAGCTAAACATAAGAGGCTAAAAGGAGAAACTATCTTATTTAATTACTTCCGTATTTTGCTGATCCGCATAAAACTTCAGGTATGAAGGCGATTCAGGTATTCCAAGGTATTGACCTTGTTTGCCGGTAAACTTTTGAAGAGGATCGTAGGGTATGCCAATTTTATCGAGCAGGGGTTCGGCCGGGACCTGGTGAACCTGGAGACCTATTTCCCAAGGATCGTAGCCCATTATCATACCAGCAACCTCTTCATATGTAAAAACAGGAATCCCCTGCTTATTTTTACCGTAGGTTTTCCCTTCCATTTCGCTCAGTGCATATTGCCAGCGATCGAGGAACATCGGGCATCCGGGGCAATTTGTAATAATCATATCGGGTTCATAAGGCTCCATGGAATCAAATTTCTTTTTGGAGCACGATAGCGAGAATCCACGGTTTGCCTGAACAATATATTGTCTGAACCCAAATCCACAGCAGTGACGGCGTTCGGGGTAGTCGATCACTTCACCACCCCAGGCTTCGATCATACCTGAAAGAACGTATGGATATTCCGCCCCTCCTATTCCCTTATGCGGAAACATTTTTGAATAATGGCAACCGATATGCTCAACCACCTTCAACGGATTCCCGGTTTTTTTATCCACCAGTTTGTATTTGGCCTTTGCTGCAATCTGATGTCTTAATTTATAAACGATATCGCTGGCATGAGCCAGGTTTCGGGGTTTGTTGAATTCGCGCCCGGTTGCTTTGAAAAGATATTCCCTTATTTTAGCCTCTGTTTCGGGAAAATGATTCCAGGTATCGAGGATTTCGGTATACAGGCCGAAACTTGTAACACATGAAGCGGCATAGTTTTCGTAGCCGGCTTCAGTCATTAATGCAAACTGCCGGGCAACAACGGTCATGGTAGTATCGAAAGGTACCACATCCGAATGATAGCCAATACCTGTGCAGGATGTATGATGTTGTTCATCGTGAATATCCTTTCCCAGTTCTTCTTTAAGGATCCGCATAAAAATAGCTTCGGCGCCTGGGAAAAAAGTCTGGCGGATGCAACTGCGTGCATAGAAATAATGGTCATCGGCTATTTCTTTCTGATAATCCTGCCATATCAGCCTTTTACCTTCGAGTCTCATCCGTGATTATGCTTTTGGTTATTGGCCGAATAAATATGTTGAACGTATTCGCTTCCGGTATCGGTTCCGAATTCCAGTCCCATTTCTTCAGCCTTTTGTTTCGAAAAAGATTCTATTTTATCGTAAAGATCCTGTCCGCCTGTAATTTCAAAGATTTTCTTTAACTCATCGAGGTCGCTTGCCGGAATTTTGCGTAAAGCGCCTGATCCTTCTCCATCATAATTCGCTCCAAGTTTTTCCATAACTGGGCCAAGATTTTGGTATTCCCATTCCCAAACCGGGCCTTGCTCAGGATGCAGAGCCGGGTCGACCATGTCGGGGCGGACACAATAGCCGGATGACAGAATCTGATCTCCGATAATCCGTTTTACTGCAAGTTGCTGACGGCCTTTCTCTGATTTGGTAAAATAGCCCATGTCCTGCGACAACGACCGTAATGCCATGATCAGCAGCCCGGGAGCGTTCCCTCTGGGACAGCGTGTTTTGCACGACATGCATTCACCGCAATACCAGATTGTATCGCTGCACAGCAGTTCTCTAATTGTTTCATCATCCTGCGACTGTACAGCAGTAGCTATAACCCGGGGATCGTAATTGTAAAATTCAGCCGCCGGGCATATTGCGGTACATGTACCACAATTTATACAGGCTTTCAGGCTTTCGACAAACCTGATATCTGCCTCAAGCCGGGAATATAGTTCTCCCAAAATGCAATGTTTTGAAAGGTAGATATTTATTGATATAAACTACTGAATAACAACCACGTAAAGCGAATTTAGCTCTCAATGACAGCCTCCAGCCAGAATAATAAACAAAGATATATTAAACGCACATATAGAATGATAATACAGATATTTGTTATACAGACTAAATAAAAATAGCAGGTCGAAAGACCTGCTAAAATATATTCGTTCAATTTAATGACTGTTATGCTAATCCTTTTACTTTTCCATTACTTCCTTAAGTTTAACAACCAGCATGTCGATGAAATTCTGCAATGGTTTTTCAGCCATCATGGCGATATACGGATTCATATCAGCATTAATAAGCACCTGAACTTCAGTTTGTTGTGGTGATGATTCACGGATAACGGTATCGAAAGTGAATCCGAACGGAAGCTTACCTTCTCCTTTCATACTTATAAGGGAGAAAGGAGTTTTGCCTGTAATACGCAAGCCTAAAGTTGCAAGGCCTTTAACCTCAAAAACACACGAGTCGCCTGTCGATTGCCAGTTTGCAACCTGTTCAGGTAAAATATCAGCGAAATTGTCGAAATTTCCAAGGAAGTTGAATACATCCTCGGGCTTACAACTGATGTTTACTTTCCGGCTTTCGATATGTTTACTCATTTATCGAGCCCCCATCCTTTTGGATTCTCACGCCATTTGATGAGCGACTGCATATCCGAATCCTGGATATAGTTTCTTTCCAGAGCTTTGCTAACCAGGAAATTATAATTTGTGAGTGTATGCAGGCTGCAATTTGCTGCTTTAAAACTTTCTTCTGCATCGCTTAATCCATATGTGAATATGGCAACCATTCCTTTAACGTTGCATCCGGCATCGCGAAGGGCCTGAACTGCATTCAGACTGCTTTTGCCGGTTGAAATAAGATCTTCAACTACCACAACCGACTGTCCGCTTTCAACAACACCTTCGATCTGGTTCTCAAGTCCATGGCCTTTTTTCTCGGAACGGATGTATACGAAAGGCACTCCCAGTTCCTGGGCAACGAGGGCACCAATTGCAATGGCGCCTGTGGCAACACCTGCAATAAGGTCGACAGTACCATATTCTTCGTTTATCAGTTTTACAAACTCCTGACGAATGTAAGTCCGAATTTTTGGATAGGACAAAGTACGGCGATTGTCGCAATAAATCGGTGATTTTATTCCTGATGCCCAAGTAAACGGGTTAGCATTATCAAGCTTTATTGCTTTAATTTGCAATAGCGATTCTGCAGTAAAAAGAGCTGTTTCTTCAAATTTTGATCTCATGATGCAAAGGTATATAGTTTTTTTGAATGATCGGTCAGTAATTATAGATCAAGATATTAACATAACCAAAAGCGGGTCGGGCAGCAAGGTAATTGAATTTACGTCAAGGTCTGCTCTTGCAAACGCTTACGAAAGTTTTTACGGCGATGCTGACTGTGAGTCACTCATCGTAAAATCGGCAGAAAATTATGTAGAAGCATGCAACGCTTTCAACAGCCTGTTTATCAGAATTGAAGCAGCCGGAGGCATAGTAAGAAACAATAAAGAGGAATATCTGTTCATCAGGAGGCTAGGCGTTTGGGACCTGCCAAAAGGCAAACTTCATAAAAAAGAAACAGCTTCAGAAGGTGCACTCAGGGAAGTTGAAGAGGAAACCGGGCTTAAAAACCTGGTTATAAACAAGGAACTACCTTCCACTTTTCATATTTATAAGGATAGGGATGGGAAAGCCATACTAAAAGAAACATATTGGTTTGAAATGATGTGCCATGATTCTCAAATCCTGGTTCCTCAGCTGGAAGAAGATATTACTGAAGTAAAGTGGTTTTCAGCCAGTGAAATAAATATCCCGGTGCAAAACACCTATGCTTCACTCCGGCATCTGCTTCAAACCTACATGAATCTTTTAAAAAAGTAAAATACCTTTGATATTATCATTGCGAGCCTGCACACCAAATTTATTTGATCGCAAGTGAGGTAATTTAATTGCCAATTGCTGTGAATCCGGAAAATCGGAACCCGAACGCTTTGCTTCCAACAGATTTAAATACTCTCCTTTATTAGGAAGGTACTCACCCGGCAAACTCCATTTCATCCATCCCGACAATCAAACAATCAGAATAAAGAAGCACAAGCTGCATCTTTGAGTTACATATGAGAATTATGTTTTTATCTTTGCACAAAACCATACTATGAAAATCGCAGTTTTTCCGGGTTCATTCGATCCTGTTACGCGAGGCCACGAATCGATTGTAAGGCGGTCCTTGCCGTTATTTGATAAAATCGTAGTTGCTATCGGCGTGAATGCCGATAAAAGCGGGTATTTCCCGTTGGAAAAACGAATGGAATGGCTAAAGCAGGCTTTTCACGATCTGCCTCAGGTAAGTGTTGAGAGTTACAATGGACTGACTGTTGATTTTTGTAAAAAAACAGGTGCCGACTATATAATAAGGGGATTACGTACTTCTGCCGATTTTGAATTTGAGAGGAGTGTAGCCCAGGTAAATCTGAAACTTGTTCCTGAAATTGAGACAGTTTTTCTGCTTACGCTGCCCGAATATGTAATGGTTACCTCATCCATTGTGCGCGAGGTACACAGGCATGGAGGCAATATCGACCAGTTTATTCCGGAGCAAATATCAATTTAAGGCTATTCTACTTCCGTCGCGGCCGATGGATGACGGAAAAAAGTAAAATGGATTTTGCCATAGCGGCGTTCATCCCAGAAAAAAGGATTTTCTTTAAAACTCAGGTATTTATCATGTTCCATGATAAACCAGCCATCGTCGGATAGCCATTTGTTTTCGAAAATCAATAAAGGTATTTTCTCGCGATCGGCCATATCGTAAGGCGGATCAGCAAAAATTACATCATAACTCCCTGCCGGACGAGCCAGATAAGTGAAAACATTAGTCTGAATAGCCGTTAAATTTCCGAATTTCAGATCTGCAATCATTTTCGTGATATATGCAATGCATCGGCTGCTGATATCAATACTTACAACAGCGGTTGCGTTGCGTGAAGCAAACTCCATCGAGATATTTCCCGTGCCTGCGAAGAGATCAAGCACTTTTATGTCTTCGAAATCGACATTATTATTAAGGATATTAAAGAGGCTCTCCTTTGCCATATCGGTTGTAGGCCTAACAGGCAAACCCTCTGGTGGACGAATCACCCGTCCTTTATGGCTTCCGCTTATTATTCGCATACAGGGATGTTAAGAAGTGTAAAATAATTATGTGGAGTAATATTATCAAAAGCCTCACCGAATTCAAGTCCGTCGGGGATTTCGGCAAACCGCAGTGATTCGCAATACATTTTAAGTTGTTCGGATATAATTGAGCTTTCCGAAATTTCACCCATCAGGGTAATTTTCTCCTCCGAGGGAACAAAACCCAGCTGTTCGAGCACAAAAATTACGTAGTAGAGAACATCGGTTGGAGCTGAATACCTGAAAGCATTCAGATATAGCAGCCGTGAACCCTGTATGACAGCAATCTCGAAAAATCCACGCTGAATATTCAGGAATACCTGACGGGCAATTAATTTTGAATGCTTACGCATTACCCCTTTTACGAACACAGCTGGAGCGCATCGTAACTTTGCTCCGGGAAATATTGCTTCACAATATTCGGAAATGTAAGCAGGAATCAGAACAGCGGTAACAGGTCCTGCCTCAAAAATGGGCTCGGCAAGTATTGTTTCTTCAGCCTTTACGGTATGAGCGGCTGACATAATGTTCATACTTCCATCAAGCTGAAAAAATTCGTGAGGTGCAATGGTCAACTTATACGAAGCAACTGCTATATCAACTTTTTGAAAAGGCAGGTGGGTAAGGTCAACTTCTTTTAGATGTTCAAAATAATCCTTTCCATGTAATGGCCATCCTCCCAGTTCAGCCTGCTGCAAATCAACATGGGCAAGCTTATACGACGCCAACTTGAGTATCTCCAGAGTACCTGAGTGGGTAACAAGGAAAGAAAAGCCATCGTGCAGAAGCAGAACGGAAAGCCTGTAATTAGATCCCTGGGTTGCATCAAACCGGGGGCTTACTTGATTAGTTATACATTCCAAGGATATAGAGTATTTTGTTATTCCCAGTTCCCATCGGTAGTAGCTTCGGTCATCGAGCCAACTCTGAGTCCGGGGAACAACGATTTGTCTTCCAATTCTTTCATTCTGTTTATCACCAACTGCCTGTCAAGGTCTTTTGTATAGGTCTCCATTCGTGCTGAAACTTCAAATACGGCAACCTCTACACCCCCTTTATTGATTTTCCCTGCTAAGATCGAGAACAGATCCCCTTTCGAAAAAGGGATTTCGTTCAGTTTATCGATAGGGTAATTCTTATGGGCAAAAATCGAATCAAAGATACTTATATACCCGATAGTATCGGAAATGGTCCGTGTAAAAGTTGTATCAGCCGGATCCGGTATAATTTTCACTTCCGGAATTTTACCATTTTTAACGAAAGTTTTTAACGAATCAAAACTGCTTGTATACCGTCCAAACTGATAATGGAAAAGCGTTTGTGCAGTACGTATATCCTTCAGCCGGTTGATTATGGAATCGCCTCTGGTTTGGAGCGAATTTTCGAATTTTACAGGTTTCTTAATACTGTTAACTATCAGGTATGCTAACAGCATGATAACCCCTGCAAGAATAACCTTAACTGCATTGAAGTTCATCTGTTACAATTTGATTTTAAAGGGCAGAATCTAATTATTCTTGTCATATTTTATCAGAAAAGCATTCATTCGATCGCTTTACGCTGTTTTCATTCAAATTTCATATTATTTACTGTATCAAAAATGGCAATACTATCCCCGCAGTAATACAATCCTGAACTTCTAATTTTCGACCAGGAATGCAAATGTAAACATTTTCAATACATATATTTACGGTTCAGATTCCCGGAAGGCAGAATCCAGGGCATTCACGTTCCATTTTCTGAGCCAATACATGCATATGAAAACGACGGTTTTAAATTCCGAATCATTGCGTCGGCTGCCGTTATCTGAAAGCCTCTAAACATCCTTGATTTATAGTGTTCAGATTTGCCAATGCTTTAATTTACAAATTTTTAACAAATCAGAAACCCTGATGGCCGTATGAGTTGAACAGTTATTCCTACTTTTGCATACACGATTCGTTGATACAAATCTACAAATATGTATATTTGCAGCATAATCAGCAGCAGTACTAAAAAACATAATCCATACAACAGAATGAATAAGACAATGATCCTGGCTCTGGCCTTAACCATCCTCACAACCTTTTCAGTAAAAAATCTGAATGCCCAGACCAAAGACGAGGCTATCACTGCTTTTAATTTAGCACTTGATCTCTCTAAAACTGACATGTCAGGAGCAATTGTTAAAATGCAGGATGTATTAAAAATGTGCAATACCGTTGGCAGCGAAGCCGACACATTAAAAATGAAGATAACTTCAGTATTGCCGGCTTGGCAGTTCAATGTTGGGAATACCCTTGCGAATGAGAAGAAGATTGATCTGGCAATATTAGCCTACGAAAAAAGCGTTGTATTTGCTGACACTTATACAGATGATAATATTAAAAAACTGGCAGAAACACAATTAACTTCACTTTATACCAACAAAGGCATCTCGCTTCAGAAAGCCGAAAGCAGCGATTCTGCAATTATGTTCCTTGACAAAGCTTTGAACCTGGACAAAGAGCAAAACAAAGCACTTTTCTATAAAGGACTTGCCTACAAGAAAAAAGGAGACAATGTGAAAATGCAGGAGAACATGGAATTAGCCATTGCTGCTGCCACTAAAACAAACGACACTACTATGATCAAAGCATCAAAAAAAGTTATAGGTCAATACCTGTACCTTGAAGGGAAAAGTGCTAATACAAAAAAAATGTATGCTGAAGCTGTCACCAACCTGAACAACGCAATCAATTACGAATACAAGTCCAAAGATGTATACTATTATCTTGCGAAATCATACAATCCTTTGAAAAAATATGACGAAGCTATTGAGTCAGCTAATACGGGAATTTTATTAGAGGAACAGAATGACGAGAAACTTGCCCGGTTTTATTTTGAGATTGCCATGGCATTTGAAAGCAAAAAAGATACCCTGAATGCTTGCATCAATTATAAAAAATCAGCCTTCGGTGCTTTTGCCAAGTATTCGAATGATAAAATAAAGCTTGTGCTTAAATGCCAGTAAAACAGGTATAGCAATTATTTAAAAGCCGGAGTTTCCGGCTTTTTTTATGCCAGGCATTCAACGTTACAATGCTTTCAGATCGTCGAAATGAGGTATTTCTTCAATAAAGATATACTGCTTATTGTTGTAATCGATGCGACAGGTATAATGATCAAGCCCATTGGTGATCAGGAAGTATTCAGCTTTCAGAAGCATATTGTAACGGGCGGCCTGGTCGAATGTTTTTTCGGTGATTTCAACACCTGGGGCCTTGCACTCAACCAATAGCAGCGGACTTCCATTTCGGTTGTAGATAACCAGATCGAAACGTTTTGGCAACTTATTCAGTATCAGTTTTTTTTCGACCCCTATCATTGAAAGAGGATAACCTTTTATTAAGGTAAGAAATGAGATTAGATGCTGGCGAACCCACTCTTCGGGGGTTAGAGAAACATATTTATGCCTGACAGGGTCAAATATTTCCTGCCGCTTATTCAACGTATGTATCTTAAACTCAAAAGGAGGGAAATTTAACTGCTGCATCTTATTCTTTAATAATCTTAGTTCAAAATCCTTGTAATCAGTTTACTCCGACCGAATCCCACTTGTTTTATTAAACCCGTAAGAAAGATTCATTAACCCGGACTTTCAACTTGTCCCAACCTCAAAAATCAAAAAAAACAGGAATGAACTCCATATAATAGGAACAGGTTTTTTCTATTTTATCAACAATTAAGTAAAACATGGTCTAAACCACTGCAAAGATGGCTTAAAAAATCTAAATTTGCCATTATTCGTAATTTACCTGCCGAAAGCAGCTTAAATTGGCACAAAGTGGGTTTTACAAAATATAAAGCCTGAGTGATGAATCAGATTCGGGCCTGATGCAAAATATAAGTTTGTTAAGAATGTATTGCCAGGTAGCAAAAAATTAACAAAAACGATTGTATGAGAACCAAGAAAGAAATAGTTGAGAACTGGTTACCACGGTATACAGGCACGCCCATGGAAGAATTTGGCGAGTATATACTTTTAGTTAATTTCGGAGCCTATCTCGAAACATTTGCCCGGCTCAACAATGTTGAGATAAAAGGGAAAGAACGTTCGATGCCTAGTGCAACCGCAGGTAATATTACCATGATTAAATTTGGCATGGGCAGTGCCAATGCAGCAACGGTAATGGATCTGTTGAGTGCCATCAACCCCAAGGCATGCCTGTTTTTGGGTAAATGCGGAGGACTTAAACATATTAATGCGTTAGGCGATTACATCCTGCCTATTGCAGCTATAAGAGGTGAAGGTACTTCGGACGACTATTTTCCACCTGAAATTCCGGCACTTCCTGCATTTAACCTGCAGAAAGCTATTTCCACAACTATACGTGAAATGGGGCTCGATTATTATACGGGTACCGTTTATACCACCAACCGCAGGGTTTGGGAACACGACGAAGAATTCAAACAATACCTTCAGGCTACAAGGGCTATGGCCATCGACCTGGAGACTGCCACTATTTTTATTGTGGGTTTTGCCAATTTTATCTCCACCGGTGCCCTGCTTCTGGTATCCGACCAGCCTATGATCTCGAGCGGAGTAAAGACAGAACAGAGTGATAAAATAGTTACCGAAAATTATATGGAAGATCATGTAAAAATCGGGATTGAATCACTCAAGCAGCTTATTGAAAAACGTGTAACGGTAAAACACCTGAAATTTTAACATTCAGCTGTTTACCTGATAGTGCCGGCTACTATTCATTTAAGAGATTGTCTGAATTTTAAAATTTGAAGTGATTTATCAATTGATTTGCTCAATCTACTGTCAGGCAGAGAAGCCTGCCCTGAGCTTGCCGAAGGGGAGTCGAAGCCCACTAAATCATCTCAATATTTTCGATTTAGCGTTGAGCGAGAGCATTTCGACTTCGCTTAATGTGACAGTAAACAGGTTATTCCCATCTGAAAGTAGTTAAAATCATTTTTGGACAGTTTCTAAGTAAAAGATCCAAAAACGGCTATTAATAATAAACTCAGAAATAAGCTCAGATAAAGTAATTTAATATCCAGAATACCCGGAATAAAGTAAACAATATAGAATTAAGGTGAGAATCCAGCATTCAACCTTTTTCCATAGCTAGTCACCATCAAAGAAGTGCTTTCCGAACCATGACATCTACTTATTTTCAGTTAATTAAGGATTTTCAAAAAAGATCTTTCGCCAGCATATACCTGTTTTATGGCGAAGAACCCTATTATATTGATGAATTATCGGATTACCTAACCGAGCATGTACTGAATGATATTGAAAAGGAGTTTAACCAGGTTGTTTTATATGGCCGTGATTCAACAGCAGCAAATGTTGTTAACTATAGCAAGCAATTCCCTATGATTGGCGAAAAGCAGCTGGTAGTACTACGTGAAGGCCAGGATATGGACATCAAGAAAGAAGAGAATCTTGGACTGTTGTTATCCTATATTAATCATCCGCAACCATCAACTATCCTTGTAATCTGCTATAAGTACAAAACTCCACCTGCAAAACTTATAAAGGCGGTAACAGCATCTGACAAGTCAATACTTGTAGAATCGAAACGGAAATACGAAAATGAAATGCCTGCATGGATTACCACTCAGGTTAAAAGCAGTGGGTATAGTATTTCGGATAAGGCTGCCAATATGTTGGTTGAATTTCTGGGTACAAACCTCGAAAAGATAAACAACGAGCTTGGGAAACTTTATATAAATCATCCCAAAGACAAAACCATTTCGGAAGATGTAATCGAAAAGTACATTGGAATCAGCAAGGACTATAATATTTTTGAATTTCAGCGTGCCTTAGCCCAAAAAAAAATACTGAAAGCTAACCAGATTGCACATCATTTCGCTCTCAACCCGGGGGAAAATCCGCTTTTCAAGACTATCCCCATGCTGTTTTCGTTTTTCAGCAAGGTATTGCTTATACATTCGCTGCCCGACAAATCAGAATCATCTATCCTGAGCAAAACAAAACTAACATCCTTTAACAAACAGGATTATATTGATGCATACCGGAATTATAATGCCAGGAAAGTACAGGATATTATCGGCTGGCTTCGCGAATGCAATGTAAGGGCATTGGGTATCGAAAATTATTCGGTCGACCAGGGCGAATTGCTAAGAGAGCTGGTTTTTAAGATATTGCATTAATAAGCAATGGATGGTGGCACTTATAATTTTCACCATCCAGACTGAAATGAAGGCATATCCGCTTAATCGTCCTGCCTGTTAAAGAGCTTATCGATAGTTGTTTTATACCTTTCGCTTATCAGCGACCTGCGAAGTTTTAAAGTAGCAGTAAGTTCACCTGAATCGACAGTCCATTCGGAATCAAGCAACTCGAAGGATTTGATCTGTTCGGTTGCACCCAGGTGCTTGTTGTATTTATGAATTTCCTTATGGTATCTTTTCTGAATCCGTTCCAGGGCAATGACTTCTGTATTTGTGGTATATGGCACTCCTTTTATCTGGCACCAGGAGCGTAAGTGATTAAAATCGGGAACAATAATGGCTGCAGCGTATTTCTGATTTTCGCCAACCACCATCAAGGCATCAATAAAAGCTGACTCTTTCAGGTTGTTTTCAACCATTTCGGGACTTACATATTTACCAAATGATGTTTTGAAGATCTCCTTTTTTCTTCCGGTAATTTTGAGTTGACCTTCAGGCTCAATGCAACCCAGATCACCGGTATGGAACCAGCCTTCGCTGTCAATGGCATCGGCAGTGAGTTGAGGCTCCTTATAATATCCCTGCATAAGACCAGGCCCTTTGCAAAGGATTTCATGATCTTCAGCAATTTTCACTTTGGTATTATTAATTACCGGGCCAACAGCTCCGAATTTTACTCCGTTTTTCTCGAATGTGCTGATAGAAATTACCGGTGAAGTTTCTGTAAGCCCATATCCTTCGAGTACCGGTATTCCAGCTGCCCAGAAAATATGTGCCAGACGGGGCTGCAAAGCAGCTCCGCCGCTGGCGATAACTTTAAGGTTTCCGCCTAATGCTTCCTGCCATTTACTAAAAACCAGTTTGCGGGCTATTTTTAACTTCAGGGAATAATAAGGTCTCCAACCAGCATTCAATTTATAATGCATGCCGACATTAACAGCCCAGAAAAAGATCATTTTCTTTACTCCTTTCAGTTTACGGCCGGAACCTATAATCTTTTCGTAAACTTTTTCGAGCAGGCGTGGCACGGTGCTTAGAATATTCGGTTTTATCTCCCTGAGGTTATCTCCGACGGTAGCAGGATTTTCGGCATAGTACACCGAGATACCGAGATACTGATACAGATATACCAGCATGCGCTCATATATATGACAGAGAGGAAGATAACTGAGAGCTCTTCCTTCCTCACCCATAGGGGGGATATCCTTTACCGCTTTAAAATTTGAAATAATGTTATCGTGCGATAACATTACTCCTTTTGGATTACCGGTGGTTCCAGAGGTATATATGATGGTTGCCAGATCTTCAGGTTTTATCGATGCTTTTATTCCATTTATAAGCTCCGGCTGAGCATTTTCCTCTCCTAATGAAATGAGTTCAGTCAACAGTTTGACACCTTCCGTTTCCTTGAATGCAAATACGGCAATCAAACCCTTCAGATCACTTACCAGATGTTCAATCTTGCGATAGGTATCACGCCCTGAAACAAAAATGACTTTAACTTCAGCGTGCTCAAGGATGTATTTATAATCGTTCTCGCTGATAGTTGGATAAATAGGTACGTGAATGGCACCTGACTGCAGTATACCCATATCAACGATGTTCCATTCCGGACGGCTACCCGATATTGTAGCTACGTTATCGCCCGGTTTAACTCCCAGTTTCAGTAAGCCATAGCTGATATTTTCAGCTTGAGAAATATAATCACTGATGGAGTATTTAACCCAGACACCATTATCTTTACCGGCAAGTACATCATCCTTGGGTTTAAAGGAACTGGCATGGTATGGCAGAATGTCGAATAATCGGGTAACGTCTTGCATAGCGGAACATTGAGTTGATGGTGAGAGTGGTAAAGATAATCATATTATTAAATATGACATTCATGTTGCATGCAAGAACTTATGAACAATTTTCCGGATGAATTCGGTATAATATTCAGACAGGTGAAATTGAATTAAACATCAGTATCAGAGTATCTTATGTATATTTCTGGGACTTGCCTGTGCTGTAGGCATAATGACCATATCGTTAATATTGACATGTGCAGGTAGCCCAGTAATCCAGATAACAGCTGCAGCTATATCCTCTGCCTGCAGAGGAGTAAACCCCTTATACACATCGGCGGCAGCATTCATGTCACCCTTGAACCTTACCTGCGAGAACTCAGTTTCAGCAGCTCCGGGAGCAACCTGGGTTACTTTTATTCCGTGGCTGAGCATGTCAATACGCATTCCGCGGGTTAGGGCATCAACAGCAAATTTGGTAGCGCAATATACATTTCCGTTCGGATAAACCTCTTTTCCTGCTATGGATCCCAGGTTTACGATATGAGGACATTCGCTCTGTAATAAAAGAGGAAAAATGTTTTTTGTTACGTAGAGCAATCCTTTCACGTTAGTATCGATCATTGCCTCCCAGTCGTCGATATTACCATCCTGTAGCGGATCGCTGCCAGCAGCCAGGCCCGCATTATTCACCAGAATATCGATATTCCGCCACCCAGCCGGTATGCTTTCAACAGCCAACTGAACTCCTTTACGGTCGCGTACATCAAAATTCAGGGTAAGCACCTCGATAGAATATTTTTCGCGCAGAATTCCGGCTTCCTTTTCCAAGCGATCCAAGCGGCGACCAGTAATGATAAGGCGATGATGATCCATTGCAAAAGCGTAAGCGCAAGCCTTGCCAAATCCGCTGGTTGCTCCGGTAATAAATATTGTCTTCTGCATATTCTAATATATTCTGTTATAATAATTTTATAAAATTTCCTTTATCTACCGTGCCAGAATTTTCAAGCCTACAATACCACAAATAATGAGCAAGATACAAACGATCCTGAGAATATCAGTTGGTTCCTTTAAAAAAAGAATACCATAAATAACCGTTCCAATAGTTCCTACGCCTGTCCAAACGGCATAAGCCGTACCTATTGGAATATTCCGGAGAGCCAGCGAAAGCAGATAAAAGGATGCGGCCATAGCAAATAATGTTAGCACGGCAGGCCATAAACGTGTCCAGCCTTCGGTATATTTAATACCAACTGCCCATACCACTTCAAATAAACCGGCAATAAAAAGGATGAACCAGGACATGGGATTGCGGATTGCGGATTGTGGATTGCGGATTGGGCGAATACCGGATCTAATTTTGCAAATGAATTTATTCAGCCAGTGAAAGTGCCAGTTTTGTCATATTGGTAAAGTTATATTGCCTTTCCTCTGCACTAACATGTTCTCCGGTAAGGAGATGATCGCTGACAGTAAGTATCGAAAGAGCTTCGACGCCCAGGCGTGAGGCCAGCATATAAAGTCCGGCTGACTCCATTTCGACAGCCAGCGTTCCATAATTACGCCAGAGCTCATAGGCATCACCTTCTTCAGGAAAATGATAGAAAAGATCCGACGAAAGGACATTTCCAGCTTTTAAATGAATATTCATCAATACTGCATTGGCTGAGGCAAGCTGCGCCAACCTGAAACTTGCCGTCGGGGCAAATGACATGGCAGGGAAATAACGGGTAACAGCTGACGAATCCGTTGATGCACTAATAGCAAGCACAACATCCCGAACTTTCACTTCTTCAAGTAATCCGCCGCAGGTACCAATCCTGACAAGGGTTTTAACCTTATAGTCGTTTATAAGTTCGCTGACATAAATCATGTGAGAAGGCAGGCCCATGCCTGTGCCCTGAACCGAAACGCGTTTCCCGTTATAATATCCGGTGTATCCAAGCATTCCGCGGACATTATTGTAGCATACTGCGTCTGTAAGCAATGTTTCAGCAATATATTTTGCCCGTAGGGGATCACCCGGAAGTAAAACGAAATCTGCTATTTCGCCTTGTTTTGCTTCAATATGAATACTCATTCTGATAAAATTTAAGGGGGCAAAGATACGGATAATAGACAATCAGTGAGAGAGGAGAAAATGGCAGAGGAAATATGCAAACAGAAATTTGAAATCATTCAATTTAAAAAATTAACTTTTACAGGAGTCCATCAGATGCGTTATTCCTTCCGGAAATTGAAATCAGAGGATTAATTGGAGAACAAGCGCATTTTCAGATTGTATATTTAAGCTAACTTTGCCCGTTACTAAAATCTAACCATTTGAAAAACAATGAAAACATTCCCTTTTATTTTCATGCTTATGTCGTTTATTACCAGTAGTTACGCCCAGGTTGAAACTGTTTTTCTTTACCAGGGGATTGTCCCCGGCTCTAGAGGAGTTAAAATTGCGGAAGACTCACAAACTTCGGATGGGATTACACGTGTTAAAGATATTTCAAATCCATGCCTTTATGTTTACCAGCCAAAGGCGAAAACTTCGGATGCGGCGGTAATTATTTGCCCGGGTGGAGGCTACGGAATTCTGGCAATAGACCACGAGGGATACGACATTGCAGCATGGTTTAATGACAGGGGCATAACGGCTTTTGTCCTGAAATACCGTTTACCGCAGGATGAATTATTCGACAATGCTGAAATCAGGCCTCTTCAGGATGCCCAACAAGCCATCAGAATAGTGCGGAAAGATGCTGTTAAATTTGGAATCTCGCCTGATAAAATTGGAATCATGGGCTTCTCGGCCGGCGGACACCTGGCTTCGACGGCTTCGACACATTTCCAGTCGCAGGTTGGTGAAATTATAGATCCATCAATGAGTGTACGACCTGATTTTTCGATACTGATTTACCCGGTTATTACTTTTGGTGAAGCAAATACACATTCCGGCACACGCGAAAATCTCATTGGCAAAGATCCTCCAGCTGATAAAACCGAGCTTTATTCGAGTGAATTGCACGTATCTGCTAAAACACCACCCACATTTCTGATCAGCACAACCGACGATGCAGTTTCGCCCGAAAACAGCATTTTATACTTCGAGGCATGCCGGAAAAATAATGTGCCGGTCGAAATGCATATATATGAAAAAGGAGGGCATGGGTATGCTCTTAAGAAAAAAGGTTTAGGACCGGTTGAAACCTGGCCCGCCCGCATGGAAGACTGGATGAAGGAAAGGGAATTAATGAAATGAAAAGTGCGGCTGCAGCCGCACTTTTCATGCTCTTCTATTTTGAAGTAGCTTTAAGCCATTCACGGGCATTCACAAATGCTTCGATCCAGGGCGACACCTGGTCAGCGCTACGCGAACCTGGATACAAAGGCCATTGCCAGGGCAGTAGTGAACGTTCGAGATGAGGCATCATTACCAGGTGGCGGCCATCATCACTCGAAATACATGCAGCATTATACATGGAGCCGTTAGGGTTGCCAGGATAATCACTGTAGGAATATTTGGCAGCAATATTATAATTTTCTTCAGCATATGGGAAGGCAAACAATCCTTCACCATGGGCAACCCAGATACCTAATTTGCTTCCGGCAAGCGATTTCAGCATAACCGAATCGTTTTCAAGAATATCAACCGTAAGGAAACTCGATTCGAATTTCCCGGAAGCATTATGCAGCATTTTTGTTTTCAGCTGATGATCAGGGTTTACAAGTCCAAGTTCAATCATAACCTGACAGCCGTTGCAAACACCCAGGCTCAGTGTATCTTTTCTTGCATAGAATTTCTCAAGGGCAATTCTGGCATTGTCATTGTATTTAAAAGCACCTGCCCAGCCTTTGGCCGAACCCAGTACATCAGAATTGGAGAACCCACCGACAAAAACAATCATATGGATATCCTCGAGGGTTTCGCGTCCGCTCATCAGGTCGGTCATATGAACATCCTTTACATCAAGCCCGGCTAGGTGCATGCTCCAGGCCATTTCGCGATCGCCGTTCACGCCTTTTTCGCGGATAATGGCAGCCTTGATTCCTGAACGGATTTTTCGAACCGGATCAATAACAAACTGGCTGTACTTACCTGTGAATCCCTGGGGGAAAATAAATTTACGCTCCTGAACAGCGTAATTATCGAACCTTTCCTTTGCTTTAAACTCGCCGCATTGTTTGCGATCCAGGAGGTACGAAGTGCGGAACCATTTATCGCGACAGTAATGAATATCAAATGAATAATTCTGTCCGAGGTATGCAATACTTAACGTATTACCTGCAGCAGGGCTGCCGATTACGTTAAATCCGACTCCCTTCTCATGCAGGTAGATACTCACAAAATCAAGATCGTTTACCTGAATAACTATACCGGGCTTCTCGCTGAAGAGAAGCCTGACAATATCATTCCCGCCTAATCCGTCGAGTTCGAGGTTCATCCCCAGTTTGATATGACTGAAAGCCATTTCGAGAAGTGTTGTAATCAGTCCGCCGGCTGAAATATCATGCCCGGCAAGTATCATATCCTTCCGGATAAGATCCTGAACAGATTCAAAACACAGCCGGAAATACGCGGCATCCCTTACTTCAGGAGGACTTCCGCCCAATTTATTAAGTGCCTGGGCAAATGAGCTTCCTCCAATATTTGAATCACTTTGTGAGAAATCGATGTATAGTAGTGATGAGGTAAAGCTTTCTTTCAGAACCGGGCTGATCACTTTACGGATATCAGTCACCTCCCCTACTGTTGAAATGATAACTGTTCCGGGTGCCATAACTGTATCGCCGCCGGGGTATTTCTGAGTCATCGAAAGAGAATCTTTGCCGGTAGGGATATTAATTCCCAATTCAATGGCAAAATCACTTACTGCTTTAACAGCTTTGTAGAGCCGTGCATCTTCTCCTTCGTTGCGGCAGGGCCACATCCAGTTGGCGCTAAGCGAAACACCACTCAATCCCTGCTCAATGGGTGCCCATACAAGGTTGGTAAGGGCTTCGGCAACCGAAAGTACCGATCCTGCTTCAGGATCAATCAAACCTGCAACAGGCGAATGGCCAATTGAAGTTGCGATGCCTTTAATACCCAGGTAATCGAGTGCTACCACTCCCAGGTTATTCAACGGAAGTTGCAGCGGCCCGGCCGTTTGCTGATGTGCAATGCGGCCTGTAACCGAGCGATCCACTTTGTTGGTGAGCCAGTCCTTACAAGCAACGGCTTCTAGCTGTAAAACCTGTTCAACATAATGTGTTAATAGCGATTGATCGTATGACGGCTGCTGAAAAGCTGATTCAATAGCCTTGTCGCGCATAAATGTACGCGGCGGTTTACCGAAAAAATATTTAAGAGGAAGATTGATGGGAGCATCACCGGTAAGCGGGTTTTTAAATGAAAAATTCATATCACCGGTTATGTCGCCTGCAACATAAAACGGGGCACGTTCGCGTTCGGCTACTCTTTGCATTTTGGCCACATCATCAGCGTGCAAAACCAGTCCCATGCGCTCCTGTGATTCGTTGCCAATAATTTCTTTGCCCGACAAGGTTGGATCGCCAACCGGAAGCTTTGTGATGTCAATGGCACCGCCTTGCTCTTCAACGAGTTCAGATAAGGAATTTAAATGGCCGCCGGCACCATGGTCGTGTACCGAGATAATTGGATTATCGACACTCTCTGCCATTGCGCGGATAGCGTTATACACCCGTTTCTGCATTTCAGGATTCGAACGCTGAATCGCATTCATCTCAATCCCACTGTGGTATTCGCCGGTAGCAACGGATGAAACTGCTCCGCCACCCATACCGATGCGGTAATTATCGCCTCCCATTACAATTACTTTGTCGCCGGGTTGAGGGTGTCCTTTTAAACTGTCAGTCTTTCGGCCGTATCCAATGCCACCAGCCTGCATGATCACTTTATCGTAACCGTATCTTTTATCGTTTTCAGAATGTTCGAATGTAAGGACCGATCCACATATCAGCGGCTGTCCGAACTTATTGCCGAAATCGCTTGCTCCGTTTGATGCTTTGATCAGAATTTCCTCAGGAGTTTGATAAAGCCATGGACGGGGTTTATTATCTGCTTCCCATTCACGGCCTTCACCGGTGCGTGGATACGAAGTCATGTAAACAGCGGTACCGGCTATTGGCATGGAGCCCTTGCCACCAGCCATGCGGTCGCGGATTTCACCTCCCGATCCGGTAGCAGCACCATTAAATGGCTCAACAGTGGTCGGGAAATTGTGTGTTTCAGCTTTAAGCGAAATAACGGTATCAATATCCCGTGTCTCGAAATAATCAGACTTATCCTGTGTGGCTGGTGCAAACTGCTCGGCTACAGGCCCTTCAACAAAAGCAACATTATCAGTATAAGCTGACACAATCCGTCCCGGATGTTGTTTAGAGGTCTTCTTTATCAGTTGGAAAAGGCTATCCGGTTTTTCTTCTCCATCAATTACAAATGTGCCATTAAAAATTTTGTGCCTGCAATGTTCCGAATTCACCTGTGAGAACCCGAAAACTTCGCTATCGGTAAGTTTGCGTCCCAGTTTAAGGCTTACCTCATCCAGGTATTCAATTTCTTCATCACTCAGCGCCAGTCCTTCTTTTTTGTTATAGGCAGCAATATCTTCAATCATGACAATAGGTTCCGGTTGTTTCAGGATGGTGAACATATCCTGGTCGAGACCGGTATATAAACGCTGCAGCATGGGATCATAAGAAGCATGATCATGGGCAACTTCAGTAAATTCCTCGATACGGGCGATGCCTTCGAT
This sequence comes from uncultured Bacteroidales bacterium, assembly GCA_903822525.1. Lineage (GTDB taxonomy): Bacteria > Bacteroidota > Bacteroidia > Bacteroidales > UBA4417 > UBA4417. The sequence continues at coordinate 35,541 of CAIJPI010000040.1, forward strand.
GCCCATATTCTGGGTTATTTCGACGGCATTGGTGCTCCAGGGAGTGATCATTTCGCGGCGTGGACCAACAAAAAACCCGGCTATTTTGCTTTCGCTAATCTGCCGGGCTTCACCAAAAAGCCATTCCAGTTTTGGGATATCATTACTGTTTATATCAGTTTGATGATGTACCGTGTACACCGTTTTGTCCTTGCGAAAGTAGTGAATCATGCCGAATATATTTTTCAGGTGCAAAGATAGGAAATCCAAAAGAGACAAAAACAAACTACTTTTTACGGTTTATTAACCAAATTGTAATTTATACTCAAAACTAATAGTTATCACTGACCTTAGCTCAACCAGGCTCATTCCAGACAGGCTAATCCTAGATTTTCATACTATTTCTCGATTATACTCTAAATTTGTTATGATTTCCAGCCTAATCGTGCACAACCGGCTTATATATGTGGCAATTGAAACTTCATCGCTGATCATTATCCGGATAAATTGGATAGTGATATTGAAAATCTCAACACTAAAAATCAATAAACTCCACATTATTAACCACTTCATGTTATTTGGTAGGTAAATAAGAGTACCTTTGCCGGCTTAATCTTAAACCTTTTAATGAATACATTTGACGAATTAGGCTTACAGGAAAACATCCTAAAAGCAATCAAAGAACTGGGGTTCGAAAACCCTATGCCCGTGCAGGAGGCCGTTATCCCGCGAATAATTGAAAACAACACCGACATTGTTGCCCTGGCGCAAACAGGAACAGGAAAAACCGCAGCTTTTGGATTACCGCTGCTTCAGCTTATCGATCCTGACAACAAAAAAACACAGGCACTCATTCTGAGCCCTACACGCGAATTGTGTATGCAGATAGCAAGCGACCTGAATTCTTACTCAAAATATATGCCCAATATTAAAGTTACCGCTGTTTACGGCGGTGCAAGTATTGAGGCACAAGCAAAACAGCTTAGAGCCGGCACACAAATCATCGCCGCTACCCCTGGCCGTATGCTCGACATGATCATGCGTAAATACGCTGATTTGTCGGAAGTACGTTTCCTGGTGCTCGACGAAGCTGACGAAATGCTGGATATGGGTTTTGAGGAAGATGTTCAATCAATTATTGAAAGTACTCCCAAAGACCGCCACACATTCCTTTTCTCGGCTACCATGCCGGCGGATGTTGAAAAAATTGCCCGGCGGTATATGAAGAACCCTGAAACATTAAGTATGGGTCAGCGGAATGTTGGTGCAACCAACGTGAAGCATATGTATTACCTCACACATGCCCGCGACCGTTACACGGTTCTGAAGCGTGTTGCCGATTTTCATCCTGAAATGTATGCCATTATTTTTTGCCGCACACGCCAGGAAACACAGGAAATTGCAGATTCACTCATTCGCGACGGTTACGATGCTGATGCTTTGCATGGCGATTTATCGCAATCGCAGCGCGACCATGTAATGAAGAAATTCCGCGAAAAGCACCTTAACATGCTTGTAGCTACTGATGTGGCAGCACGCGGAATCGACGTAAGCGACCTTACCCATGTTATTAATTACCAGCTGCCCGACGATAGCGATAACTATATCCACCGTAGCGGTCGTACTGGCCGTGCAGGGAAAGATGGAGTCAGTATTTCCATCATCAATATGAAGGAGAAAGGCCGTATCAAGATGCTCGAAAGGCAGATTGGAAAACCTTTCAGCGCCGGTAAAATACCTTTAGGACGCCAGGTTTGTGAAAAACAGCTTTATCACCTGATCGACCGTATGGAAAATGTAAATGTAATTGAAGACGAAATCAATGATTTCCTTCCTGTCATTTACAAGAAACTGGACGCGATGAGCAAAGAAGAAATTATCAAACGCTTTGTTTCAATCGAATTCAATAGTTTCCTCGAATACTACCGTGATGCTAAAGACTTGAATGTTGACGAATCGCGTGAGCGTGGCGACCGTTCTGATAGCGGTTCATTTACCAGGCTTTTCATGAGTATTGGCCGCAAGGACGGATTAACAGTTCCGAAACTTCTCGGAATGGTCAACGAATTTACCAATAGCCGTGATTTAAAAGTCGGCAGGGTTGAGTTGGGCGACACTTTTACTTTTATTGAAGTAGACACCAAATATTTACCTTTGTTTATGGCTTCGTTTAAAGACCAAACCATGAACGAAAGACCAATTAAAGTTGATGTTGCAGAAGATCAGTCATCATCGGAACGGCCTGGTCGTTCGTCGTATGGTGGCGGAAGAGGTGGAGATCGTGGCGGTGACCGTGGTGGTGACCGGGGCGGTTATAGAGGTGGTCGCAGCGGAGGTGGAGATCGTGGTGGTTATAGCGGTGGAGACCGTGGCGGCTCAGGCGGCGGCGGCTACAAAAAGCCTTATGGCTCAGGCAGCGACAGACCAGCTTATAAAGGTGGTGGTGACCGCAAATCCGACTCAAGCCGTTCAGCAACCCGTTCGGATTCGGACAGAGGTGGCAGCCGGCCTTCAGGAGGAGAACCATGGTATAAAGAACAAGCCGGAAAACCGGGAAAGAAGAAGAAAAGATTCTAGGAAACTGGAATCTGGAATCTGAGAATCTGGAATCAGAGAATCTGGAATCAGACCTACTTCAAATGAAGATAAAACGCCTCGTTTCGGGGCGTTTTTTGTTTGACCTCATCCCCTTCCCTTCTCCTGTAGGAGAAGGGCGATCAATTGTACTAAAATTCAAGATCAATGTTTTGTATTTGAATTGTTTTCAATTGTCTGGTATTGAGCATAAAAAAATATAGAGCATAAAAAAACGCCTCGTTTCCGGGGCGCTTTTTTGTTTGACCTCATCCCCTTACCCTTCTCCTGTAGGAGAAGGGCGATCAATTGTACTAAAATTCAAGATTAATGTTTTGTATTTGAATTGTTTCCAATTGTCTGAAATTAAACAAATAAAAATATAGAGCATAAAAAAACGCCTCGTTTCCGGGGCGTTCTTTGTTTGACCTCATCCCCTTCCCTTCTCCTGTAGGAGAAGGGCGATCAATTGTACTAAAATTCAAGATTAATGTTTTGTATTTGAATTGTTTCCAATTGTCTGAAATTAAACAAATAAAAATATAGAGCAAAAAAAA
>CAIJPI010000041.1 GCA_903822525.1 uncultured Bacteroidales bacterium
AGAAAAGTATGGGTATATGGCCATAATCAATCTTTTCTAACCGCCCTTATTGCACCCGGTATACAGCAGGCAGGCGAATCATTCATACCTGAAACAGAGGTTAGCGCTGATAACTCTGTAAATATTGATGAAAGCCAGTCAAGCCTTTCTATCAGCCAGGCTATTTCCGACTATAATGCAGCCTGTCCCAAATATGATCAGATCATAAAATTTGAAGTTGTACAGGATGAATGGACAGTAGGCAACGGACTGCTTCACCCTGATGGCAGCCTCAACAGGCAGGCGCTTACAATGAAATACCGTGAAAGAATTGACAGGATGTATTCACTATCACTAGTGTCCGGATAAATTTCTATAAAATCGCTGTAATGCTTGTTACATGCCGTCCCTACGGGACTATTAGCTTGTGAGGGCCACTTTTTTCTACCAACATTTCGTCCCTCCGGGACTGTCCCGCTAGATTATTTACGCCAGCAAATAGCTGTTGGTGAAAGACAATTAAAAATTTGTAAAAGTCCCGTCAGGGATCCCGTCAGGGACGAAATTTCATTTTTACCGGACAACAATGATTCACTATAATAAAATCATCTCAACTTCAGGCTGAAGCAGATTATAATTACACTATTTTTCTTACCACAGGAATACGCCTCAACAACCAGGCGGCAGCGAATGTGGATACGAGCGCTGTGGGTGCCACTATTGCGAATTTCAGCAAAGGATGAAGACCCGTTGCAGAAAATGCATATAAGAAAAGCACGCAAACCAGGGGATGAATAAAATAAGCAACAAACACGCTCTGGCCAAGCGCATTGGCAAGTTTCCCGGGTTTGTTGAGCCATTTACGAAATACAACAATCGCCAGCATCCCGGTGCCAAGAGTTTTAATCACTTCCCAGTAAGCATACAACAGCGATGAGAGTGATCCTGGCTGGCTTATCAGGCTAAAGCTTACATTATTACGGGTAATAAGCAGAAAAACAGCAGGTATTATCATGACTGCAGCTGCCAGAATTACCCATGGCATTGCTTTTCTGGCTGTCAGTTTATCGAGCCATTGATAACGGTAGGCTGTAGTGCCAAGGAAAAATGAAGTCCCGAAAAACACCATCGCTGCCAGGGGTCTGCTACCAACAATATCGCCACCCTGAGGGAAGAGAATCCTGGTAAGAAAGCTTAAAAATCCAACTACAAGTACAAAAAAGAAAATCTGCAGATGGCCCGGAAAAGTATCTTTCCTGAGTTTATACCAGCCGTTTGGGAACAGATGCCAGAAAAATGCATAGGCTACTGAAAACAAGAGTATCAATACCACGAACCACATCACGCCGATAAAGCCGTATACACCTGCATGGTACGATTCCGAAACAAACTGAAATAAAGAGCCGTCGTATCCTTTTGCTGATTTACTGATGTAGCGGACAAGCATTCCGATCACGAAATAATAAAAAACAAGCGGTATAGCCAACCTGACGACCCTGTCCTTCAGGAAAAGCACAACACCTTTGCTTTTTAAGGATGGCAGGGTAAAATATCCGGCTATAAAAATAAACATGCCCATCAGGAACGAATACGCCAGCAGAACAAAAAGAGACAAAACAGCTCTTGTAGCGAAGTCGTTTACCGGTTCCAGGTAATTCCACTTGCCCCCGCCAATTGCACCATAACTGGCAGCAAGGTGGCCAGTTATTACATACGAAATAAGGAAAACTTTTATATTGTCGAGGTAGGTCAACCTTTGTTTCATCTATTGCAGCTTAGAGAACTTGAAGTAATTTTTGTCAAAGGTAGAAATAAAGGGAACTTATTTGCCGATTAAATCAAGGCTTGCCGGCAGCTTTTTCCGATTCGAGCCAATGCGAATAACGTTTATCCCCCTAAAGATTATTCACCTCGACAGAAAAGATAATAATCAAAGAGATGGTTCTGCTTATCTTCTGCCTGATGCCGAAAGCTGAATTTTTATTGCTGATTAAATCATCAATATGTGCTAATTACTAAGATTTTACATTGAATTTTTATTTTAAATCAGACTAATTATATGATCAATTTTTTACATTTCAATAATTGCATATTTTGAATTTACATTTATTATTAAATAGATATCAATATTTTTTAATAGCAACATATGTCATATTCATTATATTGATTATATTTGTTTTGCAATACTACAATTGCTCGATACACGAACTACTGTATGCTTAGACTAATTTTCTTTGCTTTTTTTGCTATATTATCCATCACCAAATTATACGGACAATTTGTAGTAAATGACATACCGGCTGCTCAGCCTCAAGCCAGCATTTTCGATCCGGAATACAACACCCAGCTGAATATGGTCTGCTGGAAATCGGATGACAATAACCTATGGATTGGCAACTTAAATCCGGTTACTCATCTCTATGAACCTTCTGATGGCAAGGGCACTTATGTAACCGGTAATCTGTCACCTAACGCCGAAGGCAGCTGGAACGGCCCCGAATGGATGTTGAGCAGTCAGGGCACACAACTGGTGTTTAACCAGACTATCGGAGGAATACGTTATCCGGGTGTTGCTAAAAAAATAATAAACGGATGGCAAAGTAAAACGCTATACCAATATCCGGACGCCGCGTATTCGATGGCCACATCTGACTATTCCGACAATTCGGCATTTTTTCTATTTGAAACATCTACATCAAATGGCATATACTGGGTACGGAATACTAACCTCAACAGAAGCTTTTATTTCCCTGATGTTACGCTGGGATTTTTTGCCCGCGATAACCAGCAGATATGTTGTGCTGGCAATGGAGCGCGGAATCCAGGGTTTATAGAAGCAGATACTACTATGCCTTACTTTACAGCCATTTCACAGGATACTATTGGGGCCCCTTTTATGTGGAACGATCCGGCTACAAGCAGCCGGTTATTTATGTACCGCACCAACGGGAATAAAACAATTAAAATATTCCGTGAGCACACAGGCGGACAGTGGGAACTTTATATTCAGTTCGATAGTCCATTGCCTGATCCCTTCCAGTATATCACCTCACCCGAACCTTTTACCTGCAACGGGCAATCCTATATTTCATTTATGGCAGCACAGTCAGGTACAGGCAAGGATGGCCTGCCGGCCCAGATATGGGTTGCTAACGTGGATCCCGCCAATTTTGCGATGTGGTGTGTGAGCGACAGCAATGTAGCCGTTCGTAACGACCCAGAACCGGTGGTTTTCAGCGATAGTGCGTTCATTTACTACACTCTGGTGCTTGGCGATATACATTCAGCACCGGTTTACAGCGTTAGGAAATGTGATACGGGCTTATCTAACCTGTATACAGCAGCAAAGCAACAAATTACTGCTAGTCCTGAAATCACAGTTTTTCCTAACCCCGGCAAAGGATATTTCACTCTAAAATCCAGTACTGCACTTGCACCGGGATCCCGAATCGAAATTTTTGATATTAACGGAAAGCCGGCATACTCTGCAATCTTAGATTTGGATTCTCCTGTCCTTAATCTGAATCATTTGACTGCTGGTATATATGTACTAAATATCCGGGATCATAAAAAGCTAACCTCGACGGACTTCTGTATTATTCCATAGTACAAACCTGTTTTTCAACACCATACTATTTCCAAAAATCGAAATTTCAGAAAAAAACTGCTGCAAAGGCCTTATTTTGGGTCTTACTTTCTATGCCCGACGATATCATCCAGAGAAAACGGAGCAGTTCCCGGATAAAACAAAGGCCAGATGCTTATAAAAACGGATAATTTTGTATAAATTTGCCCGTGAACGTACGCAGCGTACATTTTAATCCCAAAAAGCAATGATTGAAGATTTTATTCAGAAACTGGAAGCCGAATTCGAAGACCTGGAACCTGGCAAACTGAAACCCGAAAGCAATTTCCGCGACGCATTCGAATGGAATTCGATAAACGCACTGATCCTGATAGCACTGATCAAAACAGAATACAATGTTTCAATTAATGCCGATGACATACAAAAGTCGAAAACGATTAACGATATTTTCTCCATTGTAAAAAGCAGATTGTAATGGCCATTTTCTCTATACCCGGTGTAAGGCTTGCAGGCATCGCAGCAGCTGCACCGCGCAAGGAAGTGTCGAACCATGACTACAAATGGGTTTCGGTGAAAGATCGCGAAATGATTGTGAAGACCGTGGGCGTTGAGAAACGTCGCGTTGCCGAACCCGGAACCACCACTTCGGACCTGTGCTATACTGCCGCCGAGAAACTTATAGCCGACCTGGGCTGGGATAAAAAAGAGATAGAACTCCTTATCTTCATCAGCCAGTCGCGCGATTATATTATCCCTTCCACTGCAGGGATCATACAGGACAGGCTTGGCTTACCGCACAGTTGTGTAGCCTACGACATAGGCCTGGGTTGCTCAGGCTGGGTTTACGGCATTTCGGCCATTGCCAGCATGATGTCGGCCACACGTATTAAAAAAGCATTGTTGCTGGTTGGCGACATCTCCACGCTTACAGCCTCATACCGCGACAAAAGCACCTATCCCCTGTTCGGCGATGCGGCTACAGCAACAGCCTTCGAACTGAGCGATACTGCAGCACCCATACACTTCAACCTTGAATCTGACGGATCAGGCTTTGAAGCTATTATTATTCCCGATGGCGGACTGAGGAATTTTATCAGTAAAAAATCATTCGATTATAAGAAACACGGCACCGGCATTTACCGCACCCGTTTTCAGCTTGCACTCAATGGCATCGACGTGTTCAATTTTGCTTTGCGCGAAGTAGTCCCGAATGCCAAAAAACTGATGCAGGAGATATCAAAAACCACTGCTGATTTCGATTACTTTGTCATGCACCAGGCAAACCTGCTGATGAATGAAACCATTCGGAAAATGATGAAGGTGGAGAAAGAAAAAACGCCTTATACCCTGCGCAACTTCGGTAATACCAGCTCAGCATCCATTCCTCTTACCATCGTAAGCCAGCTTCGCGAGCAGGTTACCACACGAAAAGTACAACTGCTAACCTGCGGCTTTGGTGTTGGCCTGTCGTGGGGAAGCATTGCCATAGAACTCGACAGGGTGGTTTGTCCGGAGGTGATTGATTATTGAGGGGATTGAAGGGATAGATGGGATAGATGGGATTGAAAAGCAGATTATAAAAGCAAAACTAGTTGTTCCTTTGATTCAATTGAAGTCAGCAAACGCCAAAAATTCTAACGTCAAAATCCTAACCCCCTATTTCAAATGCTCAATTCATTCTCACTCGAAGGTAAAACAGTACTTGTAACCGGGGCCACATCAGGAATCGGGAAACAAACTGCCATTGACCTGAGCGCTGCCGGAGCTAAACTTATAATTACCGGGCGTGACGAAACACGGCTAACCGAAACTAGGGCTGCATTACAAGGCAAAGGACACACCCATTTTATAGCCGATCTGCTTGATTTTGATACATTCGGTTCACTTGCCGAAGGCCTCCCATCGCTGGACGGAATTGTACATTCAGCAGGGGTTACAGGCCATTTGCCAGTAAAATTTATCAGCCAGGCCGATATTTCCGGAATCATGCAGATAAATTATATGGCGCCGGTATTGCTTACCGCTGCATTGCTGAAGAAAAAGAAGATCAACGCCAAGGCCTCAATCATTTTCATGTCATCGGTTACTACAAAATATCCATATTACGGAGGAGCACTCTATGGAAGCAGTAAAGCCGCTATCGAAGCCTATTCGAGGGTGCTTGCGCTCGAACTGGCCGGAAAAGGCATACGGTCCAATTGTATTTCGCCGTCGTTTGTCAGGACGCCTATGGTGGATGATGCCGGTAAAACCATCAGCAACGAAGTACTTGAAAAATTTGAGAAAATGATGCCTCTGGGCTTCGGCGAACCTTCAGATGTCAGCCATGCAATCCTATACCTTCTCTCGGATGCCTCCAAATGGGTTACCGGGAGCAACATGATGCTGGGCGGAGGCTGATAAAGTGCGACAGGAGATACTACTCAATACTGAATGCATCAGTCATCTCCCCAATTATTCACCTTTCACTAAAATAACCAGAAATGACTCCTGAATACAGCGTAATCGTACCTGTTTACAACAGCGAACTGACACTAAGCGAGTTATACGACCGCACAGCTGCTGTTTTTGCAGATTCCAGGTTTTCGTTCGAAATGGTTTTTGTTGACGACTATAGCCAGGACAATAGCTGGGAGGTACTCAAACAGCTCAAGAAACTTCATCCCGGAAGCATAACAGCTATTAAACTAGCCAAAAACTTCGGGCAACACAATGCGGTTTTTTGCGGAATGGAACATGCTAAGGGAGAACTGATGATAACCATTGACGATGACCTGCAGGTGCCACCCGAAGAGATTAGCAAACTTATTCAGGTATACAAGGAAATGGATGCCGACCTGGTATACGGTTATTTCGGAAAGAAAAAACATTCCTTTGTCAGGAACATAGGAAGCTATTTAATTAAAAAATCGTCCCGCATCTTACTGAATTCTCCTGGTGAAGGATCATCTTTCAGACTTATAACAGCAGGGCTTGCAGCCAATATCCTGAAACATCAGCAACACTTTATGTATATTGACGAGCTGTTCCTTTGGTACACCAGCAACATCGCATTCACCGAGGTGAAGCACCAGAAACGCCCCACTCACCGTTCAGGCTATTCCACATGGAAGCTGTTCCAGCTTTCAGCCAATATTGTAATATATTATACTGCCGTTCCACTTCGCGTGATGACTTTTGGAGGTTTTACCTTGTCGGTTCTAAGCTTTATTGTTGGCATACGATTCATTATCAATAAGATGGCTCACGATGTGCCGCTGGGATATACTTCACTGATTGTAGCCGTTTTATTCTCAACCAGTATAATCATGCTTTGCCTTGGTCTGATAGGCGAATATCTTTCGCGCATATACCAGGTGCAAAACAAAAAACCACCGTATTCGATTAAAAACATACTACAATGAAAATCTGTAAATACGGCATTACACTTATCCGCCTGAGGCAGGAAGACCTTGAATTTGTGCGTCAGAAACGCAATTCGGAGGAAGTTCGCCGTTTTATGGAGTTTCGTAATGAGATAACTCCCGAAATGCAGCAGGAGTGGTACGAGCGAGTCAATAATTTTGAAAATTTCTATTATATCATTGAATATAAAGGAGCTAAAATAGGTCTCCTTAACGATAAAAATATGGATTGGGAAGCCCGCACCTCCGAATCCGGACTTTTTTTATGGGATGAGTCTTATATCAACACTATGGTTCCGGTGCTGGCATCGCTGTGCCTGCTCGATGTCGGATTTTATTACCTGAACTGGAATACTTCGTATATAAAGGTTTTGCGCGATAACCTGCAAGCTGTCGAATATGTTACTACCCTGGGATATGTGATCAGCGAAGGCCAGGAGAATGTCGAAAATCAGCTGTATTATCTCACCCGCGAGCTCTTCGAAACCAGAGGCAGGAAGATTCAAAAGGCTGCACGCGCTTTCCTGGAAGATGAATTTAAAGAAGGATACCTGTTACTCGAACCGGCAGATTACGAATCAGGGATTGCACAGAAGATAGAATATTATTTTACTGAAACAGGGATTTATCTGCATAGGAAAGGAATTTCGGGAAGCAGAATGTATTTCAGGTAGGGATAGATATCCTTATGTGTCTGCACACCCGCAGTCCTTATGTGTCTGCACACCCGCAGGGTGTCTGTACACATAAGGAGGTAATTGTTTAAATATTTATAATTCTATATGAAAATCTTTGATCAAGGCCTATATCATATTTATAACAGAGGCAATAACCATCAGCCATTATTTTTCAATGAACAAGGCTATATCCTCTTCATAGAACTTTGTTTAAAGTATATTGCTCCCCGATGCCATATACTGGCCTGGTGCCTGATGCCAAATCATTTTCATTTCCTAGTTGAAATAAATGAGAAAAGCCTCGAACGTGTGATTTGGGGTGGGAACCAAATGCCTTCCATAACAAATGGGTTTCAGCTTTTGCAGAGTAATTACGCTAAAATAATCAACAACAGGGAAAATCGCTCTGGTAGTTTATTTCAACAAAAAACTAAGGCTAAATTGCTCGAAACTATTGGTTCTGCATTAACTACATTCTGGTATATACATCAGAATCCAGTAAAGTCAGGACTTGTTAAAAATATTCAGGATTGGGAATATTCATCCTATAAAGAATATTCTGGTTTGCGCTCCGAAAGATTAAGTAATGTGGATCTGGGTAAAAGCATTTTCGATCTATCGGCCTTTAATTTTGAAAATGGAAATAATGCAGAACTTCATGAAAATGACCTGGAAGGAATTTTTTAAATCGAAATTCAGCTGTCAGCTGGGTGCAGGTATCCTTCGGGTTTTCAGGTTTCAGCTGTGTACAGACACCCTTCGGGTGTGCAGACACAGCTGATCATTTTGAACCAAAAAGCCTGGTATAAATCCCAACAACAATAGAAGGTTTATTAACAAGCCAGAGCATCCACTTATAAGGTAGTATCCTCACCATTTTCCCAATCACATATAAGCCTTTTGTATACGCAATCGCTGGTGCAACCCACACATAATCTGACAGGAAAAACTTTTGGTTATCTTTCTGATAACCAGCTTTCGTGGCAGTCCCCCCCGCCACAAGGTCGGCAATGCGGATTTGTCGGGCACTCAGGTTCTGCTTATATACACCCACCTTCCGGTCATCAATAGGATGCATCAGGCTGCTGAAATACTGTTGAATAATTTCAGGTGGAAAGGCTTCTTCCAGTTCTGCCTTCCGGGTATGGAAGCTGAAGATGGAAGGATCCACGGGTATAGTAAGGAAACTGCATAAATGCTCAAAGTGATACTCCGGCTGGGAGACCAGGTCCTCATACTTTAGGGTCAGGAAACGATCAGGATACAATGCCGCCGTCTTCTCGATTATGCAAAACGAATATTTCCAGCGGTATGTCAGCAAGGTTATATTGGGCATTTCAAAGTCCACATTCAGTAACGACACAACGTTATCGCGGTAATCGCGCACCAGGTGTATAAATTTAGCAGTTGGAAAAATCAGGGCCAATAAAGGGGCGTGGTTTGATAATGCAGGATTTTTATCCCCGATAAGCATGATTTCCTTTTTCTCAAAGAACGAATTGTAGTGAGTGTAGACTACTTTGAGCAATGTTTCGAGAGAATTTTTTCCTTCACAGCTCATCAGGTTACGGTGAAGCATTTCAAGGTCGATACCCGGCCAGTTACGAATTGACCAAAATGAAATCCGGAGAGGTTGAAACAATGCCTGATAAAATTCCTCGAGCCGGGGTTTATCCCAATCTGTTATTTTCCCGAACTGAAAATGCAATAGCAAAAGCATCGGCCATTCCTGTGGGATAACTACGCTGTGATGTGCATCGAAAAGGGTGCGCAACAGGGTGGATCCTGTACGTGGCCTGCCCAGAATAAAGAATATGGGCGTCTGTTTTATCTTTTCGAGCTCGAAGGTGCTTTTCATATCTTTCGTAGTATCCTTTTCCTGAAAAAATTAGTGGCAAGGTCGAAATCGCTGCGCTGAAACCGAAAAATATCCCTGAAAGGCACCTTCATTTTAGCAGAATAAACTATAAGCAAAGTAATCGCTCCTATTGCGTAGCTCACATTACTTGCCCAGGCGGCACCCAGGGCGCCATAGCTGGGTATCCATAGAAAATTCAGTATAATATTTGCAATGAGTGCAGGTAAAAATATAGCTATCAACACTTTAGGCTGCCCTTTGCCGGCAAAGCGGCTGTTTAAAATACGGGGAAGTACAAAAATCACTATACCGGGAAGCATCGCCCTGACAACATCGACACTGGGAATAAATTTCCCGCCAAAAATCAGCGGAAGGAAGTAAGGAATAAGCACCCACAAAACCAGTGCAGCAACAAGCACCAACAGGAATGATATCCTCAGCAACCTCGAAACACTCGTATTCAGCAGTGCTTCATCCTGCATATTTGCAGTCCGGCTAAGCACTACAACACCCATTGCTGTAGGCAATTGCCACAATTTATCACTTATAGCCACTCCCAGAGAGTAGTATCCAACCTGGTCGAGTGTAGAGAGTTCTTTAAGCAGCAGAATGTCAACACGGTAGTTTAGTTGCATGATCAGCAAGGCAAATGCATATCCAATACCGAATTTTATAAGGCTCAGAATAATTTCTTTATCAGGCCTGAACGTGATATGGTATTCACTGAAAATCTTCTTTAACGAAATAACCGCCACCAGCAGGTTCGAAACCAATAAAGCCAGCAAAGCTCCGGCAACCGACCAGTGCAGCATGGCAACAAATAGTATTACTCCGCCAAGGTTTAGAAACAAAGGCAGCCAGTTTATCAGGTTCGAGCGTTTGAACTGTTCCTTCCCGAGGTAGATGCCGCTGGCATAACTCAAAACCAACCTCACCGGAATGGAACCCAAGGCAAGCAGTATCAAAGGAAGGGTAAGATCTTTTGACTTGAAATACAGGAAGCTCAGGCCACTAACCAGCACGGCAAGAACTGAAGTGATCATGAGAACCTGGATAACCCCTGAAACAGTGCGGTCGTCGCTGTATAGCTGTTTGCCAATATGATATACGGCCGACCTGCGAACGCCCATCATCATAAAACTTACCACCAGCAGTGGCACCACCAGCACTGAGGCATACAAGCCGCGGCCTTCAGGCCCCAGCTGCCTCGAGATCATAACATCAATAAGGAATCCGATAACAACGGCAAATACATTGCTCCCAAGCACGCCTGTAATATCTCTGGCAAAACTTCGCTTGGACATTGGGGTAGGGGAAATTAAGTTTACACTACTTTTTTATCATTTTGCCGGCAAACCTGGCCAGCAACGGTCCTTTATTTTTGACCTTTATCTGCATGCTGTAAGGAAGAATATCGAAGAAGTCCCTTACAAAATATAAAATCCTTGCATAGATCATCCATGGAACTGCTTTAATCCAGAGCGCCAGGTTGAATGCCTTATACTTCTTTTCATACCCGTAGCGCTCCATCCACTTCCCGATAACAGTTTCGGCAATCCTCACATCCTTATCAGGCAGCTGTGTTTTCCATAACCCCAGTTTCCCGGTATTTATTGGTGAGAGAAGGCCTTTATGGAATTTCATGGCGCCAACTTCAACTTTTCCTTTAATTTTTTCGTCAGCTTTTTTATAAAACTCAAAGACTTCCTGGTGAAATGGGATTTTCAGGAAATCGCACATCAGCTGGAAATATTTGGCAGGTTCCGAAGCAAGGTCCTCGTAACGGATCAGGAAGAACCGTGTAGGGAATTTTTTTCTTAATTTATAAAGATTGCTTGAAGAATTACGCCAGCGGAAAGCCAAAAGGGCAGCAATAGGAGCTTCAAATTCGAAGGTTTTTATCGAAAGCATATTGTCCCGTGGGTCGCGGGTTATCTGTAAAAATACCGCATCAGGGAATATTTTCATCAATCTTTCGGCATAGGTGGCATAAACCGGATTTTTGTCAGCAATCCAAAGTACTTCCCCACTCTCAAACACCGAATTATAATTCAGGTAGAT